>JAQGHM010000350.1 GCA_028291615.1 Phycisphaerales bacterium
GATGCGCTGTTTAACCGCTGACACCACCGATGGATCACAGCCAAGTCATCCTGCTGGCCCTGTTCCTGCCGGGAATCCTGGTCGTGCTCTTCGTGGTCGCCATCGCGCTGCCGCGCGCCTTGCGTGACGAAAACCGTCTGGCCTCGAACGTCTGCGTGCAATGCGGCTGCGCCCTGGGCAATTCCAAGGATGCATGTCCGCAATGCGGCGCAGCCGCGCGACGGCGTTAGCGGCCGCCGCGGTCTTCCTCCTGCGCGAGCACTTTCTCCTCGTGGTACTCGCCGATCTTCTCGTACACGTCCGCTGGAAACTCCAGGTTGCGATAGAGATTGCAGGCGTCGGGGTCGTCTCCGCCCGGGCAGATTGGAAATTCCTGCTCCCGCTGCCATTGCGCGATCTTCTCGCGGCGCGGCGGGTTGTAATCGCGGCTTTGCACCTGTTGCACCAGCGCCTTGGCCTGCAGCTCGGAGAAATTTGGATTGCGGGCGAGGCGGCTTACAAGCTCCTCATCATCCATGAAGTGCCGCGCCACCATCGCGAAGACCAGCCGGCCATAGTGGCCGATGTCCTGACGTTGATCGAGCGCGTCCAGCAAGTGACGCATCATGTCATTTTGTCGAAGTGAATCGATCTTTTGCATGGGAGAATCTCCGGTAAAGGGTTCTCCCAAAAACCAGCAATCCCCATGCCGACGGTTTGCAAAATGTTAGGATAGGCCCCTGGTGACTGCAAATTTTGCATATCCCGTACCGGTGCATCTCCATGCTGCTATGTTGCGTTCCCCGAGGTGCTGGTACTGAGTTTCCTCATGGTCTCATCATGTACGAGCGTGTATATCGAGTTTTCATTTCACCCACAGGAGAATCGCGCCATGACCCCACAGACCTCGCAGAGTGTTACCCCCCGCCTCGAAATGCTCGAAGAGCGCCGCATGCTATCGGCCTCCATCTCGTCGCACGGCACGCTCGACGTCGAAGGCACCCGCCGTGCCGATGTCGTCACCATTTCCAAAACCTCGACCGGCCGCATTGACGTGTCGGTCAATGGCGTCCACGAGACGTTCCGCGGCAAGTCGGTGCGGAGCATAGTCATCAACGCCGGGCGCGGCGATGATTCGGTCGCGGTCAGCAATGACAATCGCGGCATCGGCGTCCAGCGCAGCATCGACGGGGGCGCCGGCAACGATACGCTCGTCGGCGGCAAGGGCGTGGACAGCATCACCGGCGACGCCGGCGCTGACCTGATTGACGGCCGCGAGGGCAACGACATCGAAGACGGCGGCCTCGATAATGACACGGTCGTCGGCGGCGCGGGCGACGACAGCCTCACCGGAGACATGGGTGATGACAGCCTCGACGGCTCAGATGGCAATGACCACGTCGACGGCGGCGACGGAAACGACGACGTCAATGGCGACGTCGGCGACGACTCGGTCGTCGGCGGAGCCGGCACCGACCATTTCCACCCCAACATGGACAGCAGTCATCAACAGAAGGACGAGGGCACCGATGACGCCGAAGACGGCGTGGATGATCACGGCGGCGGCGGCGGGGGCGGCACCGATGATGTCCTGACGGGCACAATGGCTGCCAACGGGATCTTCGCCTGACCTGCGTTCACCGCAATTAGCGCACCAAAACCCACAGACTCCGGTCTGTGGGTTTATTGTTGAATAGGCTTGGTAGTCGCCTGCATCGTCGCCGCTCCAGGTTGCGTTGTCGCACCCTTTCCCCGTCGGCGCGGGGCGGGCGGCGCTTCAGGCGCCGCGGGCTTGGGCGCCGCTTTGGCGGGCGCAGCGGCAGCAGCACGCGAGCGCGACTCTACCTGCGTCAATCGCTCTTCCATCTTCTTCAGCCGCCCCTGCAGCATCACGTCCCATCCCACCGCCGCCAGCGCGACCATGCCGACAATCACGGTCACGACCGGCCAGATCGAGCCATTCTGCGAATTACCGTTGGACATGAGCACCCTCGCTTGAAATTACCTAGACCCGCTCATCATACCCCGGCCAGCGATCGAGCGAAAATGTGCCACTACATCCCCAGCAGATCCGAATACGACACGCCAATAAGATCCCCGTCTCCGATCCCCAGCGCCTCGCGTAACGTGGCCACCTTGAGATGCCCCGCCTCATCCGGTTCCTCCGGATTCAGGACCGCCTCGAACTCTATAAATCTTCCAAGATCGCGGACTTCATCCAGGTGAATCCGAACCCCTTGCCACAACCAAAGCTCCCGCCGCTTGATGACTTCCCCGCGCACGCCCAGCGCCGTCGCCAGCGCCGTCCGCAGGGCTGCCGGGTCGGGGACGCTCACCAACTGATAATCGCTCCCACGCACGACGGCAACGTCGTCCCGCGCGTAGGCGATCAACTCCGCCGATTTCCCGGCCGTCTCGCGAAGCTTCAACCGGCCATGGGCTGCGACAAAATACGTGTCACGCTGCTCCAGCAGACCGGCGAACGCTGCTCCCAGCGCTCGCGCCGCCTCGCGCGCCGCCGCCAGGTCCGCGCACCGCGCCTTTAACTCGATGTTCCGCTTCATCATTGCCTCCCTTTTCAATCCGGGGTGACTTCCCTGAGCTTTTCCTGCAACAGCGCCTGCCGCTTCGCCGCGGCGGCGTCCAGCCAACTTCGCAGTTCCTCGGCCTTGCCC
>JAQGHM010000310.1 GCA_028291615.1 Phycisphaerales bacterium
TTGAAGACGGCGCGGAAGACCCAGCCGTGGCCGTGGAAGTCGGCGAACTGCATGCGCTGGAGCTTGGCGTTGAACTCGGGGGTGCCGATGTTCTCAAGGAATTTGGAATCGGACCAGAGGCCGCGGACGGCCGAGCCTTCGGGGTTATGGAGCTGGGTTTTGTATTCGTCTTCGGGGGTGGGGTAGCGCTGCTTTTTGGGGTACATGAACTGGGCGTCGGACTCGTTGTCCCACCACATGAAGCCGAGGTAGGAGTTGAGGACGTTGGTGCCAGGGTGGATGTGGCAGACGATGCAGGTGCTGGTGGGCATGGCGCGGACGAACTTATGTTCGACGGGGTGCCCGGAGGTGGTGTTGACCTGACTAATGTCGACGTTGCCTACGGAGAGTTTTCCTTCGGTGCTGAGGGCAATTGGCGCGCCGGGGATCCGGGACGGCGCTTTGGTCGCGGAGCTCCCGGCGCTTTGTCCCGGCGTGCTTGGGGTGTTGTTGTCGGGATTTACGCTGGGGTCTTTAGAGAAGGACTTGCCCTGGTTGCCGAATTGGGACCATCTTGCGGAGTGGACGGGGCTTCGGTCGTTGGCGTAGACGACGTGGCAGGCGGAGCAACCGGAGGAGCGGTAGTCGCCGGGGTGGTCGTTGGTGCCCATGAAGTTGAGCGTGGGGTCGAGGAGGCGGGTTTTCTGCAGGCCGATGGTGACGGGGTCGGTGCGGACGTCGGTGCCGAAGCCGCGGAGGGAGAGCTTGACGTCGGGGCGGCCGGGGGGTTCGAGGGAGTTGGGGACGCCGATGATCGGGCGCGAGAGCCCGCCGCGCTCGAAGACGCGCAGGACGTTACCGGGCTGGCTGATTTCCCAGCGGAGGAGCGGCCAGAGCTCGACGATCATGCCGTTGCGCTCGACCTGGCGGGTGGTGGGTCGGCTGGTGGGGCGGATAATGGCGGGTGAGCCGTCGGGGGCGTAGCCTTCGCCGTAGATGGCGGTCTTGGAGTTGTTGCTGCCGTTGTTGTAGAGGGCGGCCTGCCAGAGCATGCTGCCGTGGGCCATCATGGAGCTGGGGACGTTGCGGGTTTGCTCAGCGTGGCAGGAGGCGCAGGCGACCTGTGCTGCGCGAAGATCGCCGGGGTTGACGAAGCGGATGAAGTCGGGGGACTCGACGAGGGTGGCGGTGGCGGCGGCTTGCGGATTGGCGCTGTTGGGCCAGAGCTCACGATTTTTGGGCTGGACGTGGGCGGCGAGCATCAGGGTGCGATGGCGGGGGTCGGTGGGGGAGATCTTGTCGGGGACGTCGATGTTGGGATGACCACCGTGGCAATCGACGCAGGCGAGACGGACGGCCGTCTCGTGCATCGTGTGGCTGTCGGTCTGACTATGGCAGGCGAGGCAGGACTTGGAGAAGGCCTTGACGTCGGCCTCGTCGGCGCGACCGGTGCCGGCGGGGGCGGGGGCGAAGTTGAAGCCGAGCAGCTTGGCGGTCTGCGTGGTCGGGACGGTGGTGGCAGACCACATCGTGTTGATGGGTTGCGGCGCGGCGGATGGGGTGGATGAATGCTGGCAGGAGATGAGGACGACGGCCAGCGTCACGGATAGGGCGACGAGGAGGATGAGTGGAGTGCGTTTCATGTCATTCACGTTTGGTATTTAACGGGATTTTTTTACCACGAGATTCTTCACCACGGAGGCACGGAGAACACGGAGGAAAACTTGGAGCTCAGAAAAATACGGCCGCAAAGACGCAAAGAGCGCAAAGAATACAGGGAAATTTAAAAAGCCATTTCTTTCTTCTTCTCTCCGTGTTCTCCGTGCCTCCGTGGTGCAATTTTTCTTCGTTCAGTAGGAAAGCGTAATTCCCATGAAGACTGAGTAAAGGGTTTGCGAGCTGTAGAGATCGCGGAAACCGTTGCCGGGGGTTAGGGCAGCGGCGCCGAAGTTGATGATCGCGTTGTTGTTGAGGAAGGGGCGGTACTGGAGGCCGATGGAGTAATCCAGGCCGATGTCGCGGCCGATCTTGTTGTCGTGCTCGAGCTCCTTGAGGACCTGCGTGTCGGCGAACCTGATCCAGGAGACGTTGGCGAGGGCCTTGAGCTTGGGGGTGATGTCGAAGTCGGTGCCGAGGTTGTAGATGAAGAGGCCGGGGTTGACGAAGTTAGCCTGGCCCTGCTCTTTGCTGGTGCGAAGGTCGGGGAGAAAGGAGTTGCGGTTGACGGTGTTGACGCCGCCACCACCGGTGAGGCGGATGGCTTGGCGGACGAAAAGGCTGGTGCCGCCGCCGGCGAAGTTGGGGTTGTCGAAGATCGAATCGAAGCCCGTGGCCTTATCGTCGAAGGGATTGTCGTCGCCGCTGGCCCAGAGGAAGCTGGCGCGATAGCGGATCCAATCCTGGTCGTAGGAAAGTTCGACGGCAAACATCTGGGCGTTGATATCGACTTGCTGGCCGGCGATCGGGTTGAACGATTCATCGCCCAGGGCCCAGTAGAACTGGTGGGTGAGATTGAGGCGGCCGATGTGACCGTCGCCGGCCCAGCCGAGGTAGTAGGCGTTGACCCGCTTTTCGCGAACGATGCCGATGGGGGCGGGGCGGACGATGACGCCGTTGTCATCGATTTGGCCGTGACCGTCGTCGATGTTGGCGTGGAAGGAGAGCTGGGCGGTGTAACCTAGGAGGTTGAGGAAATCCTGCTGGTAGACGTTGGCGATGAAGACCTGCTGGCCGCGGAACGAGTAGGCGTTGAGGCCGGAGTTGGTGTCCTTTTCAAGCTGGTTGAAATAGGCCAGGTTCCATTGGGTCTTGTTGTTGTCGTAGGTTCCGAAGAGGCGGACGCCAGGTTCATTATCGGAGAAGAGGAAGCCGCGGAAGTCGGACTGAAAGCCCTGGATACCGACGCGGACGGACCAGAAATCGTAGTTGACGGAGAGGTCGCCGAGGTGCTTTTCGTAGAAGAGCTCCTGCATGCCGAGCCACTCGTCGTGTCGGTCGCGGCCCTCGTGGACGTCGGGGTCGATGAGGCCGAGCTCCTGGGTGTTGACGTAGTTGTAGTTGAGGACGGGGGTGGCGCGGAGTTCCCAGTCGCGGGGGCGGTATACGCTGTCACCCTGGAAGAGCTCGACGGAGAGGATGAAGTTCTGGTTGACGAGGTATTGGCGGCCGGCGCCGAAGAAGGCGAGGGAGTCGGCATCCCTGGTGGAGACGCCGCTGGGGACGGGGAGGCGGCGGGTTTCGAGGAGGGTGTCGCTGGTGGCGTTGAGGGAGAGGAAGATGTCTTGGCCGATGATGGGGTAATCGCCCTTCAAGACGTTTTGCTTGTAGGGATCGAGCGGACCGGCGCGGGTGCCGCCGAAAGCGCCGGGCTCGGCGTTGAAGCGGGATTCGGGCGGGCCACCAATGCGCCAGCGGTCGGGGATGGGGAGGAAGTCAGAGGAGCCCGGGCCGCGCTGGAGCGGGGAGGAGCCGACGTAACCGCTGGGGCGGCGCGTGATGGGCTCGGCGGGGGGCGAGTAGGGCTCGACGGGGCGCGAGGCGGGCTCGGGGGTTGTATCGACCGGCTGGGATGCGGGCGGCTTGCCGGGGATACGGCGCGGAATCTGCGCGGTTGCGGAATTGGAGAGGAGCAGTATTGAAGCCAGTCCAGCGCAGGCGAACATCGAGAGGCGCGGACGGATCGAACGGACGGCGAGATGTGACATGCGGACACCCATTTCTTCCCCGCGGTACATGTGCTGAGTCACTCGGACCGCGCGGACAGTTTACAACGAGCGCGGCGATGATCCACCGTTATGTAACGACTTCTCACAGATTCTCAAATTTTTTTAACTGCTCGCATCCTGTTATTGCACGACGGAGATATTGCCAACGGCGCGGCGAAGGATTAGTAATTGTGGCGAACATGGGTGACTCTACAGCGAAAAATACCGTGAAGACAAAATCTAAAAAACCGGTTTTCGTGGAAGTGCTCGAGGATCGCCGGATGCTGAGCGGGTCATCGCCGCAACCGCTGCGCAACGAGGCGGATTACCGGAGCGAGAGCCTGACGGCGCGCGAGGTGCAGGGATTGTTGGCGCAGGCGGCGTCGCAGGCGCTGCCAACGCAGATCATCGTGATCACGGATCGGGAGGGGGTGGTGCTGGGATCGTTCCGCATGCGCCGGGCCAAGCCGGGGCTGGCTTCGACGTTTAAACGCATCTTGTCGAAGGCGACGGCGCGGGCGCGCACGGCGGCGCTGTTCGAGAGCACGGGCGAGGCGTTTACCACGCGGACGGCGCGATTCATCGTGCAGGATCACTTCCCGCACCCGGTGCAGAACACGCCTGGCGGGCCGCTTTATGGCGTGGAATTTTCGACGCTGCCGGGATCGGATGTCGGGCTGCCCAACACGCGCGACCTGCCGACGGGCGTGGGTTCGGTTCGACTGAATATCAGCGGTGATCCGGGCGGGATTCCGCTTTATAAGAACGGGATCCCGGTGGGGGGAATTGGGGTGGCGGGGGACGGGCGGGATGTCGCGGTGCGGAAGGATCTGATCCCGGCGCTGCTCGACCCGGACAATCGGCATTCGAAGTTTTACAACGGCAGCGAAGAACACGACCTGGACGAGACGGTGGCGCTGGCGGGGGCGCGCGGGTTCATGGCCAATGAGAAAATCCGCGCTCCGCGAATTTTTATTGACGGGCTGGCGCTTCCGTTTACGGCGGACACACCGGCGACGGGCCAGCCTTCACAAACCTTGTCGCAGCTCGTGGCGACGGGCGCGGGTTCGGTGATCGTTGCGCCGACGGATTCGGTGGCGCCCCCCTTCCCGCGCGCCACGTTTGCGGGCGTGGGGGGGGAACTGAAGAACACCAACCCGGCAGCGACGAACTTCGGCATCATCCCCAGCAATGACACGTCGAAAGATTCGACGCGGCTGACGGTCGCGGACGTGCAGCAGATCATCAACGATGCGGTGGCGCAGGCGATCAAGACGCGCGGCGGCATCCGCCTGCCGACGGGCAAGCCGGCGCGAGTGCACGTGGCGGTGGTGGATCGCGACGGGGACATCCTGGGCGTCTTCCGGATGGATGACGGGACCAACTTCAGCTACGACGTGGCGGTGCAGAAGGCGCGGACGTCGGCGTTTTTCTCCGACAACACGCACGCATTTTCGGCGCGGGCGATCGGGTTCATGAGCCAGGCGTTTTTCCCGCCGGGGATCGCTGACACGGGGCCGGGGCCGCTGTTCCAAGTGCAGGATCAATTGTCTTTGCAGTCCTTCCCTAATCCGACCAACCTGAAGGCGCCGCTGGCCAACGGGATCACGATCTTCCCGGGCGGGGTGCCGCTTTATAAGAAGGGCGTGCTGGTGGGGGCTGTGGGGATCAGCGGCGACGGCGTGGATCAGGACGACATCATCGCCTTCGCGGGCGGGAAGCGCTACGCGCCGGCGGTGTCGATCCGCAGCGATGCGCTGCCGCAGGATCAGGTAGTCAGCTTCATCCGCTCCAAGCTGGAAGTGCTGGGGAGCAACTTCAATATTTCGATCGGACAGCAGTTGTTCTCGATCCAGCGGATCAACGCGAAGCTGGATAATATCCGGCTGCCTTACGTGAAGTTCCCGCGGAATCCTGAGGTTTGACGCGCGGAAGAGATTGAACCACGAAGGCGCGAAGGGGACGAAGAAGCGGAAGAAGAATTCCACCACGGAGGCACGGAGGACACGGAGAGATTTCTCTTCCTCTGTTCCGCAGTGCTCGCGCCGCACCTGCAGGCTGCCGCGTGACAGGCCCCGATGACCGCAAGCCGACAAGGCACCGAAGGCTCAGGAGAAACATCGGGCAGGGGCGATGTGACTTGATGGCGGCGCAGGAAAAATATTTCGCGCACCGCGCCCGATAAACTCCGCATCGGGAGGTGAGCTGTTTTCAGGCCATTGCAAGAGGATTTTTCCGGCTGAAGAGAATTGTTTTTCCGCGCGCGAGTACTAAGTCGCGGCGCACGAGTACAAATCGTTACGTTCGAGTAAAAAATCGCGGCGCGCGAATACAAAATCGTGGCGTTCGAGCACAAAATCGCGGCGCACGAGAACTCTTTTCGCTCAATTGAGAACTCTTTCGACCCGCGCGAGAACGGAGCTGCTGCGCGGCAGGAGAATAAGGACTCTCGACTTCGCTCCTCACCCTCCCGCCTCGCCGGCCTTGCGGGTTGCGCATGCGGTGTGAAAGACCAAGAAGGCGGGCCAATGACGACGTGGGGACGGCCCCCTTTACGGCTACGTCAGAAGCACCTGCCGACCGCAAACGGGGCAAAGAGAGTCCTTCACGTGGGAGCAGACCTTAGTACCGCACCCGTCGCACTGCCCCCACTGGCAGAACGGTTCGCCGGAGAAGTCCTGACGGTAACTGTCCGGGTTGAGGTAGGCGACTGCTGCGAGCCGCCACGGTGCCCAGTCGAATTGTCCCGCCGCTGGGGCGATGTTCTCATGGACCGCAAGCCCGAGGAACAGGCGGTACTCGAACGCGTCGGGTTCCGGCGCGGCCTCAGGCCGGTTTGCAAGTGCCTGACGCATGATGTCGGACAGCTCGCCGCCCGAGCACTCCTTCAAGAACGCGACCACGTCAGCCTTACTTGCGGGCATCGCGGCACCTCCACCGGACTAGCTAGTGATCACTCGGACCGGCCGCGCAGGATATAGAATCCCACCGGCACCCGCCGGACGCGGCTCATATCCTCAAACATACCGACGATTTGCAGCGGCGGCCATCCGAATATAGAGCGGACGGATTCCCGCGCCGCTCGACCGGCCCGTCGGGTCGCTCGGCCCCCCCTTGGCCCGAGGGGCGAAGTCGCCTCCCTGTGTCAAACGGCGGAGCGAAGCCGCTGCGCGGCAGGAGAATAAGGACTCTCGACTTGCGCCCCTCACCCTTCCGCCGCGCCGGGCTGCGCGGCTTGTACATCTGGACGGTGTGAAAGACCAAGCCCGCAGACGGCGCGGTCCGTTACAGCGGTGGGTTATCTGCACATCGCCCATCGCCACGCTTCAGGAACATCCGAGGGGCTCTTCACCTCAACCATGTCCCACTCGACCGCAGCGCAAAAGGGACAGACCGGCGGCTTCTCCGAGCGAGGGTCATATAGAAGCATAATCCACCTGTTCAGATCATCAGGGTCAATATAGAGGTCTGAGAGTTCGTCGTCTTCGGCGGCAAACGACCCGCAGCAAGTTGTCCGTTGCAACAGGTAGTCCGAGTTGCTGCACCCATGACTACCGCGAGCTTCGAATTTCCATTTGTCGAGCACGCTCATGTGCAGATAACTCGTAATTAAGCTGACCGGCCGCGCAGGAGAGCATCCCTCTGGCACCTGCCGGACCGGCCAATAATAGCGGCGCGTTCCAGCGGTCGCCATCCGCGAGTATCGGTCGAACGGATTCTCGCGCGGGCGTTCCTTCTTCCGAACAACAAGAAGGCAGGCCGACGGGGCGAGGTGAGATGCCGGTGCGGCTGAAAGTCCTTATATCCTGTCGCGCAGCGACGATCCTCATCTGCGGACGCACAGGGGGGCAGCCGCTCCGGCTGAGACTCACCCCGCCCCGTCGGCCGGAATACTGCGCGGGAGCGCGGGGGCGCGCCGTCATTCGACAGCGCAGAGGACGAGAACTGCTCCGCCGACGGCAAGTTCGAGGATGCTATCGTGAAGCGCACTCGCCACACCCTCCAATACCGGCTCACCAGCTAACTCACCGTCCCGGTAAACGCGCACGCGCGAGTGCCATACGGCCAGCACAGGTTCCCACGACGTGGCCACAATGCCGCTCTTGCAGGCGGCACATCGGACGTGGAGGCTGAGCCCCTCCACCGTCCATTCATTCGCATCCGACCCGCACTTGAAGCACCGCTCACCATTCATGTGCTGAATAGCATCCTCCGACACTACTTCGCCGCAACCGTTTTGGTTCCCAGGAGCAGGTCGATGCCGCGGCCCTTGACGGGGTCTGTGTCCTTGCTGCGGTCGTGATAGATGTGGCAGGTGACGCAGTTGTTGGAGGCGGCCATGTGGTCGCGGCCGCCGTTGTGGTGGCAGGTGGCGCAGATCTGCATGTCGGGGAGGAGGACGTCGCTGGTGAGGGTGCTGCTGCGGGCCTGGGCGTGGCAGTCGGTGCAGTTGGCGCTGCGGTGGGATTCGTGGTCGAAGACGCTGGCGGTGAACCAGCGGCGGCCCTCGGGAGTGGGGAGGGGACGAATCGAGGGGGAGAATGGGAGACGGGGAGAATCGGAGAGGGATGGAGAAGTCGCCGCAGTCGTCGCTGCCTTCGCCGGTTCTCCCATTCGCCCATTCGCCCATTCGCCGGCATTGACGTGGTAGCCGGTGGGCATCACGTGGAGCAGGTCGGCGGTGGACTTGGCGACGGGGGGTGGATCGCCGGCGAGGGTGTGGCAGTAGCTGCAGGAGGTGCCCATGCCGTAGGCGGCGTAGAGCTCTAGGGAGGCGGCGTTTTTCGCGGCGGGGTCGAGGCTTTCGATGGCCTTGTAGGCGGGGAGGTTGGCGACCGCGCCGCTGGAGACTTTATCAACCAGCGTCTTGGACTGGGCTTCGAGCCATTCGGCTTCGGTGATCGTCTTGGTCTCCTTGACGGTTCGCAGGCCGACCTTTTTCTCGGTGGTGGTGGTGAGGGCGGCTTTTTTCTCGTCGGGGGTCATCGTCGCGAGTCGCTGCGAGAAGAGGGCGGGGGCGTTGGAGGTGAAGAGGCGGACGATCTCCATCGACTCGTGCGGGACCTCGGGCAGGCTGGGGGCGAGGGTGAGCGGGTGACAGCTTTTGCAATTGGCCTCGAAGCTGACCGGCTGCATGATGTGGTGATCGCCGGTGGCGCTGAGATGGTGGCAGGCGGCGCAGTCGCCGACGGTGGGGTTGATGTCGGCGAGGTGTTTTTTGTGGTTGAACTTGAGTGGGGTGGGATCGATCATCGCCCCCCCAGTGCCTGTGCCCCCCTGCCGCAGGACGCGGCCGAAGGCGGGGTGGGCGGGGGCGCTGTCGAAGGTTTTGACGCTGGTTTGGAGTTCGGTTTTTCCGCCGGCGACGTTGGCGCTGAGGTTGTCGTGGCAGCGGGTGCAGAGTGCGTCGCTGGCGCCGGCGAGGGCTTCGTGGCCCTTGTGTTCGACGTGGCAGGTGGTGCAGTTGCTGCTCATCGCGGGTTTGCCGTCGGTGAGGGAGGCGAGGGAGATTTGTTTGTCGGCGTGGATCGAGGCGTTGTGGCACTTGAGGCAGGCGGCGTCGGAGACGGACTTGAGGAACTTGGAAGACGAGCCGGCGGCGGTTGCGCCATTGCCGCCGTCGTGGCAGGAGGCGCAGTTGTTTTCGATCATGGCGTGGACGCCGGCGACGGGGCCGGGATTGTAGGCGCGTTCGCCGTTGCGGGCGAAGAGGGCCCATCCGCCCCAGAGCGCGGCGGCGAGCCCGCAGAGGATGACGGTCAGCCGCCGCAGTGAACGCATGGGGCTTGGCTGCTTGTGGTAGGAGAGGTCGATCCGCTTGCCGATCACTTTGGTCTTGCGTTCACCTGCGGGCATAGTGTTCCAGGTCCTTCCTTCGAGACGGGCGGATTGTACCGAACTGGTGCGGTCGCGGGTAGTTTGCTGTGCGGCGTGTAAAAGAGCAATCGCGCGCGCTGATCGATGCGGATACATTTGCGTGTCGGAGACAGGTGCGAGAATTGACGGGCGGGGTGATGGTCTATAGCTTCGCGTCGTCATGGCAAATGCGGGATGTGGGTTGCTTCGAGCGGTGATCGCCGGCGCGCTGGGGGTTGTCGGGCTGGGATGGTGCGCGCTTCCGGCCGCAGCGCAACAGCCGCCCGCGGCGACGACGCAAGCGAGCGCGAAGCTGCCGCTGGCGGGGGCGGTGCCGGTGAAGGGACTGGCATTCGAAGGAAACACGCGATTTTCCAGCGAGCGGCTGACGCGCGAAGTGGCGGATATCCTGGGGCGCAACGGGGGGAAGTTGACGCTCGACGATCTGGAAGAGATCCGGCAGAAGCTCACGCTGTTGTACATCAACGCGGGGTACATCAACTCGGGGGCGATCCTGCCGGATCAGACGATCGATAAAGAAAAGGGAATCGTGCGGTACCAGATCGTCGAGGGGCGGCTGAACAAGATCGACGTGACGGGCAAGACGCGGTTGCGGCGCGGGTATGTCGAGGACCGCATCTGGCGCGATAAGTCTGAGCCGCTGGACGCATTACGACTTCGGAACAACCTGGAGATGCTGCGGCAGAATCCGAACATCAAGAGCGTGAACGCGGAGCTCAAGCCGGGGGAGCGGCCGGGGGAGAGCGTGCTGGACGTGGCGGTGGCGGAGAACACGCCGTGGCTGGTGGGGATTCAGTTTGATAACAATCGCTCGCCCAGCGTGGGGGCGGAGCGGTTCAGCTTCATCGCGTCGGATACGAACCTGCTGGGGCTTTCGGACAATCTCAGCCTGCGGTGGGGATTGACCAAGGGGCAGCTCGATCACGCGGAGTTTGCGGAGCTGGATGATATCAACATCGCTTACTCGGCGCCGATCTCGCCATACGACACGATGCTGCAGGTCTCGTTCGAGAACAGCGACTCGCCGGTGGTGGAGGAGCCGTTTGCGCAGCTCAACATTCGCAGCCGGACGCAGGGGTTTTCGGTGGGGTTGCGGCAGCCACTATATCGGAGCGTGAATACGGAGTTTGCGGTGTCGGTGGCGTTGTCGCGGCGGGATAACAAGACATTTCTGGCGGGGGAGCCGTTTAGTTTTTCGCCTGGCACGGTGAACGGCGAAAGCACGGTGACGGCAGTGCGGATCGGGCAGGAATTTCTGACGCGGACACAGGAATATGCGCTGGCGCTGCGGTCTACGTTCAGCATTGGGGTGGATGCGCTGCAATCGACCATCCAGAAGGATGGAATTCCCGATAGCCAGTATTGGGCGTGGCTTGGGCAGGCGCAATACGTGCGGCGGCTGCCGCGCGACTGGCAATTGATCCTGCGCGGGACGGCGCAGCTTACGGATCAGGCGCTGTTGCCGATCGAGCAGTTCAGCCTGGGCGGGGTGGATACGGTGCGCGGGTATCGGGAGAACCAGCTCGTGCGGGACGAGGCGCTGGTCGCGACGGCGGAGTTGCGGATTCCGATCGTGCGGAAGAATGATCGCAGCGTGCTGGATCTGGCGGTGTTTTTCGACGCGGGTTGGGCGAAGAATAATGATATTCCGGACAATACGACGCTGCCGGATCAGTTTATTTCCAGTGCAGGGCTGGGGGTGCTTTGGAATCCGGTGCACAACTTCAGCATGACCGTTTACTGGGGGATACCGTTCAAGCACTTCGATCAGAATGCGGACAACCTGCAGGATATGGGCATTCACTTCAACCTGGTCGCGACGCTACCATGAGCATCCACGTATCACGGCCGTCTCGCCCGTGCTGATTGTGTGGTAGTTCCAAAACCGCGATTTCCTGTAATGTCCAACGATTCCTGCACGGGCGGGACGCCCGTGATACGGCCTTAGTTCAAGTCGATCGGGTCGGGGACGGCTTTTAGTTCCCACTTGTCACTTTGCAGGTCGATGGGGTCGGGGACGGCGAGTTTGCCGATTACTTTTTCTTCTTCGGCGCGGGCCTTGGCTTGGGTGGCGTCGGGGGCGTTGTTGGCGATCTCACTTTTGAGGACGTCCTCGGCTTGGAGCATTTGGCTGAACTGTTCGCGCGGGGCGGACTTCTTCGCGGTCTCGGGGGTGGCGAGTTGGTCGGCGAGGGATTGGACGGCGTCGAACCAGAGCTCGTTCTTGATCTGCAGGGCGTAGTCGTTGGCATCGGCGCCGGGCGGGGCTTTCACGCGGGCGATGTAGGCGGTGGCCAGGAGCTTGGGGTCGTCGCCCTTGAGGGCCATGCGGTAGAGGGCTTTGAATTGCGGTGCGCCGTTGTCGCCTGCGACCCAGTCATTGCCTTCCAGCGGTTTGAGGTTGTGGGTTTTGGCTTCGTGGGCGAGGTCGATCTTGTGGAAACCGGCCTGGACGTCCTTGAGCGCGAGGCGGAGGAGGGTTTTGTTCTTCTGATCGGCGCGGAGGAGGGTGAAGGTGATGTTTTTGGTGGGGGCCGAGACGTACCAGTAGATGTCGGGGAGTTCGCGGGCGGTGAGGCCGGTGCTGCGGGGGGCGATGAAGAAGAGGGAGGCGTCGGTGCCGCCCAAGCCTTTGTCGGTAAGTGCGCCACCGGTGCGGTTTTTGGGGAGGTCTTTGGTGGCTTTGCGGGCCCAGGGGGTGACTTTTGGCTGGGCGTCGGCGGGTTTGGGTGGATCGGCCAATAGGACGGTGGAGGCGAGAACGGTGGTTAATGTGAGTGAACGGAGCAGGAAGTTTTTGTGAAACATAATCATCATGATGTTCATGTGGTACACCGACGAGCGGCGGACGTCTACGTTACCGCGCCCCCGCTGCCCTCTTCAGGGCACGCCGGTTTATAGCCAGTTCCCGATCACGAGGAATCCGGCCCAGTGGTAGGGGTGGTTGAATTGCTGGCCGCGGAGCATTTCTATTTGCGCAGCGCGCATGGCCTGAGCCTTTGAGAGCTGACCTTTAATGTCACCGATTCCGGGCCGGCTTAGGGCGGAGTAGAACTGGCCCATCAGTTCGAGCGTGGCCTGTTCGTCAACGCTCCAGAGGGCGGCGACGGCGCTGCGTGCGCCGGCCTTGACGGCGATGCCGGCGATGCCGAGGGCAGCGCGTTCCTGGTCGCCGTCGCCCTTGGCGCTTTGGCAGGCGCTGAGGGTCAGCAACTCGACGGGTTGATCGCGAAGCTGATACGGGCGGATCAGGCGTTCGATGTCGTCGAGTTGGAGCTTGCCGTCGTAGGTGAGGAGGAAGCTCTGGCTGGCGTCGTCGCCGAAGACGGCGTGGGAGGCGACGTGGACGATCGAATAAGACCGCGCCGCCATGGCGCGCTCGAGCTTGGGTTGAATGAAGTCCTGGTCCTGAAGCGACGTGCCGTTGCGGTAATACTGCTGGATCGTGCGCAGCTCGGTGGGGACATAGGTGAGGGGTTTGAAGCCTTCGCGCGCTTCGGAGAGGCCGCTGGTGAGGAGCTGGACGTTGGTACGTTCGATTGACCGCGGTTCGAGGAGTTCGAGGCCGGGCGTAATCGCGATGGCGAAATCTTCGATGAGATGATGGTCGCCGTCGTAGAGGACGGCCATCGGCACGGTGCGAAGCGCGCCGTCGGGGACGAAGACCAGGGTGGTGATGTGGCGGCGATCGAGCTCGGGGCGGATCGGCGCGATCAGCTCCTTGTAGAGGGCCTGGGCGGTGCGCTGGTAGGGCTCGAATTCGTCGGCTTGATCGACGTCGGAGATCTGGCTTCGCAGGAGATCGGCCAGGCGCTTGAGGCGCGCGCCGGTGAGCTTGGAGGTGGCGCGGAAATATTGCTTGTCCTTGAAGCTGACCAGGATCTCGGTGCGGTCGGCAAGCGGGATCATGTAGACGACGGCGGTCGTGCCATCGACGTCCTGCACGTCCTTCTGCTTGCTCTTGAGGAGGTGGACGCATTCGTCCTGGAAATAGTTCTCCAGCTCGACGGCCTTGAGTTGTTCGACGGTGCTCTGGGCCTGCACGTAGAGGGCGGCGACGGTCTCGGCCTTCTGGCGGTCATCCTTGGAGGCATCGTCCATCGTGCGCTCGGCGCGGCGGAGGAGCATGTCGGCGTACTCGAAGTAGAGCGAGCCGATGCTCTCGCGGAAGCTGACGCGTTTGCGCTGGTTGCCGTGGCCAAGCGAGATGTCGTTGCGGATGAACTGCACGGGCTGGGTGGCGGCGGCGTAGAAGCGGATGGCGGATTCGAGGTTGCGGTCGTCCTTACCGTCCTGCCAGCGGGCGCGGTAGAGGCGGGCGTTCTGCCATTCCCAGCGGTAGAGCGAATCGGGGAGCTGAGCCTGCTGGGCGGCGAGGATGGCGCGGCGGGTCAGCTCTTCCGCCTTGTCTAGCTCGCGGTCTTCGAGGTATAGGCCGCCGAGATAGCCGCAGGCGTAGGAGCGCGAGCGTCGGTCGTTCAGCGCGTCGGCGACGGTGTTGGCTTCGGTGTAGCAGGCCCAGGCGAGCGCCCGCTGCGCGGGGGCGGCCTTGGGGTCGAGCTTGGCGAGCTGCTCGGCGGTTTGGCCTATGGTGATGAGGAGGAAGGCCTTTTCGTGGGAGTCGGGAAGCTGTGCGGCGAGGCGGCGGCCCTTGTCGTTCAGTTCCATCGTCGCGGTGCGGCCATCGGCCATGCGCTTCGGGTCTTTCTCCGATTCCAGCAACGTCAGCGAAGCAACTGCGCCGTTCACCCAGGCTTTGCAGGCGAGCAATTTGTCGGTCGGCTCGGCGAGGGCGGCGGACTTGGCGTAGGCGTCTTTTGATTCGGCGGTGCGATCGACGGAGCGGGCGTAGAAGTTGCCGAGGTTATTGAGGATGGAGGCTTGTTGGCGGGCGTCGCCGATTTCTTCGGCGAGCTTGCGTGCTTCGTTCAGGAGCACCTCGGGATCGTGCGAGGGGGGCGTGCAATGGTTGGCGCTGGCGGAGGCGTGGTGCTCGTGACCGGTGGGTTGCGTCGTTGTCCCCCCTGCTGGCTTTTCACCGGCGCGGGGGCTGAAGGTGTAGGCAGCGCCAAGCGCATTGAGGGCGCGGATTTTTCGACGACTGTCGCCGGATTCTTCGGCGCGGGCGAGGGCGCATGCGAGGGAGGGAACGGCGAGGTCGTAGCGGCCGATCATCATCTGTGCGGCGGCGAGGTGGGTGCGGGCGTCTGCTTCGCCGCGCTTGTCACCGGCGGCGACGAAGATGGGGAGGGCTTGTTCCCAGGCGGCGATGGCGGTTTCGAATTGGCCCTTGTCGTAGGCGGCTGCGCCTTGGTCGAGGAGTACGGCGGATCTGGCGGCGGGGCGAGTTGGGGTGTTGGCGCAGCCGGTTAGCAGAGCGGTGACGATCAGCGTGAACGCGAAATGTCGCAATCGACCTCCCGTTTGTCGGTGGTCGAATTTTCCGTCAATACACCGCGACGGTCAAATGTCGTGTCCGAAGCGCGGTTAGTTCTGCGCGAGCGCCACGGCGCGGCCGGGCGCATTGGCGGAACGCGCCGTGTTTTCGATCGTCTGCAGCAAGTCGCCGGCGTGCCAGTAGGCTTTGATGAAATGGCGGCGGAAGCCCATCGAGCGCGCTTGATCGACCTCGGGGCCGTCGTCGAGGGACGTCATCAAGAGGACGGGAATCTGTTGCCAGCGCGGGTCGCTGCGCATGCGGCGGAGGACGTCCACGCCGCCTACGCGCGGCATCATCAGGTCGAGCACGATGCAGTCGGGCATGAGCCCGGCGTCCAGTGCCGCCAATGCCGCTTCGCCGTCGCCGGCTTCTTCGACCTGATGCCCGTCCCGCTCAATCATTTTGCGGACGACGTGACGGGACACTTCGTCATCGTCCACGATTAATATTGAGGCCATGTTTACAACTCCTGCTCCGCATAACGCGGTTGATTCACGTATGTCGAAGCAAGGGGTGGTCCAGAGGGCGGGGAATCGAGCTCAACGTCGTTATATGCGTTAAAATGGCGAAAAGGGGCGGGCGGGCAATAATGCGGGTGACGGAGTGTCGCGGTGACGCCGTGGTTTCAGTCGGCAATGTCAGCTTTTAACGGTCGGACCGTGCTCGACGTCTTCTTCATCGTCGTCGTCGTCGTCATCCTCTCTTTTCACGACGTCCGTTGCCTGCCTCTGCTGCTGCGGCGTGACACGCCAGACTGCGGAACAGTCGAGGCAGATCCAAGGCCTCTTTACGAAAAGGTATGGGATGCCGAGCAGAAGCAGGAAGAAGATTTTCAGACCGGGGCTGAATTCGATCTGGCGGGTGTCGGCCGAGCCGCACTTGGGGCATTTGACGCGGGTGACGCGGACGCGCGACGGGAGGGCTTCGAGGGCGCGGTCGGCGTCGATCTCTGGAACCTGGAGCTTAATGCCGCCGGACATCGTCGCGTAGAGACCGCCGCCGACGGCATTGATGTTTTCATCGACAATGACGGCGGGAATGCCGGCGGCTTCGAGCTTCCCGGCGGCGAGGTGAGCTTCCCATGAATTGCCGAAGCTGGCGATGGTCACCAGGCTCATGACGGTCTTTTCGGTGCCGGGGCGGGCGTAGTTGAGCGTGGGGGATTCGGCGGGTTCGGCGGGGTGCGCATCGTCCGGATCGGTGTCGTCGTCGGTGGTCATATGGCGCGCTCGGGTTTGGGGTCACGACTCATGAGGTCGGAGAGGGCGCGGATGACGTCGCGGCCTTCGAAGAGGACGGCGTGGACGGCCTCGGTAATGGGCATCTCGACCTTGAAGCGCCGCGCTAATTCGAGGACGGCCTTGGTGGTCGGCACGCCTTCGGCGACGCTGGGGAGGGTTTGGAGGATCTCGTCGAGCTTGCGGCCCTTGCCGAGTTGCTCGCCGACGGTGCGGTTGCGGCCTTCGGGGCTGACGCAGGTGGTGATGAGGTCGCCGACGCCGGCGAGACCCTGGAACGTGGCTTCGTTTGCGCCCATGGCGACGCCGAGGCGAGTAATCTCGACGAGGCCGCGGGTGACGAGGGCGGCCTTGGCGTTGTTGCCCGCGCCCAGGCCATCGAGGATGCCAGCGGCGATGGCGATGACGTTCTTGGTTGCGCCGGCGAGTTCGACGCCGATGACATCGGCGTTGGTGTAAATGCGCAGCCATTGCGTGGAGAAGGCGGATTGCACGCGCTCGGCGAGTGCTTGATCTTCCGAGGCGGCGACGGCGGTGGCGGGGAGATAGCGGGCGAGTTCGCCGGCGATGTTGGGGCCGGAGAGAGCGCACACGGAGAAGGATGAATGGGGAAGGATGAAGGATGAATCGAGCGCGTCCTTGATGATCTGCGTGGGGCGGAGGAGGGTGGTGTTTTCGATTCCCTTGGCGACGGAGACTATGGGGACGCCGGGGGGGGCGTGGGGTTTGAGGCGTTGCCAGACGCTGCGGGTGTATTGGGTGGGGATGGCAGAGAGGATGAGGGTGGCGTTGTTGAAGCAGTCGGCGTCGTTGGCGGTGAGGCGGACCTGGGGCGGGATTTTGACACCGGGGAGGAGCTTGCGCTGTTCGCGGTCCTGAAGGAGGGCTTCGATCGATTGTTCGAAGGCGCCCCAGAGGGTGACGTCGTGGCCGTTGGTGGTGAGGAGAATGGAACAGACGGTCGCCATGGCGCCGTCTCCCAGGATGGTGATGCGTTCGGGCATAGGGACGGGGGATTGTAGCGGAAGCGGGCGGCGGGGCGAGGCGAGTCAGGTCAACCTTGTTCCGCGATCGCCGTAGCGCTCGACGAGCAGCCCAAGTGTAGCGCCCCAGATCACGTGGGCGACGATCATGAGCGCGTTGCGGCGCGCGGGGTGGCGGGTGGCGGGGGCGAGGATGCCGGCGGCGGGGAGCAAGCCGAGGTAGCTGACGGTCCAGACGAGGAGGCCATAAAGGGTGCCGGCGGCAGCGGCGCGGGCGGCGGGCGGGAGGGGGATCTGGCGGAGGGGTTGGCGGAGTTGGCCGGCGACTTCGGCGTAGACGCCGCCGGCGGCAGCGCCGTAGGCGAAGTGAGAGACGAGGGTGAGACCGGTCTTGCTGGATTCGTCGAGCTCCTGTTCGACGCCGACTTTTCGCGTCAGGCGCTGGGTAATTTGTCGTGGCGGGAGCGGGTAGCGCTCCTGGGCGGGGAGGGCGCGATGGAGGATTTCCATGACGGCGGTCATCGGCAGGGTGGCGGCGAGGCCGGAGAGGAGGCCGGTGGTTAGGGAATTGGTCATGTGGGAAATGATGCAATCGGCGCGCCGCTGGCGGAAGTGCGGAGCCCTTGAGTGCTGAGTCCTGATTGCAGGCATCACTGACTTCCAGCGCCCTTCACGTCCATTTTTAGCGTGTAGACCGCTTTGCTGGCGGTGATGAAGAGAACGTTTTTATCCTTGCCGCCGAAGCAGACGTTGGCGGTCCAGGGTTCCTTGATATCGATGTGGGCGATCTGCTTGCCGGTCTTGTCGAAGACGGTGACGCCTTTGCCGGTGAGGTAGAGGTTGCCCTGGTCGTCGATCGTCATGCCGTCGGAGCCGAGTTCGCAGAAGAGTTTTTTGTCCGTGAGGCTGCCGTCTTGGTTGACCGCATAGGAGTAGGTTTTCTTGGCGGCGATGTCGGCGACGTAGAGCGTCTTGCCGTCGGGGACGCCGATGATGCCGTTGGGTTGCTTAAGATCCGTGGTGACGCGAGTGAAGGTTTTGCGGTCGGGGGAGAGGTAGTAGACGTGCTCGCCGTCCTGTTCCTTGGGGCCGCGCTTCCAGTATTCGCGCTTGTAGAACGGATCGGTGAAGTAGAGGCCGCCGTCGGGGCGGAGCCAGACGTCGTTGGGGCCGTTGAGGAGCTTGCCGTTGAAATCTTTCACGAGGACGGTGGGGATTTTGGTGGCGAGGTCGATGGACCAGAGTTCGTTCTTGTCGTCGGCGCAGGCGATGAGGTGACCGGCGGCGTCGATGCAAAGGCCGTTGGAGCGGCCGGCGGGTTTCATGAAATCGGAGAGTTTACCGTCGGCGGCGTCCCACTTGACGATGCGGTCGTTGGGCTGGTCGGTGAAGTAGATGTTGCCCTCCTTGTCAGCGGCGGGGCCTTCGGTGAAGAGGTAGTCGGCGGAGATCTTTTCGGGTTTGGCGCCGGGGGAGATGAGGGGTTGCGCGACGCAGAGCACCGGTATGAAGAGGACCAGCAGCGCGAGACAGGCGAGGTGATTCATGTTTCTCCTGAGGGGTGAAAGGTGGGCGGATTCTAATGTCCGAATGGCGGATGCAAAAGCGCGCGGCGAGCGGAATCATTGGCCCTTCTTAATCGATCGGGTGGAGCGCTCGACCATGGAATAGGCCCAGGCGGTGATCGAATCCTTCCACGATTGATCGACGGGGAGGGCTTCCAGTACGTCCAGTTCTTTGAACAGCGCGTCTGCGTCGCCGCGCGCGGCGGCGATGCCAATCCGCGTCCGCGCGACCGCGCATCGGAAGGAGGTCAGGTTGAGCGACCGGGTTCGAGCGGTCGGCAGGGACCAGGAGGCGTAGGATAGGATTTCGGACTTATCGCGGACGACCAGGAGCGGTCGCGCGAGGCCGGCATCGGGCGAATAGTCATCATACCGAAGCATGATCAGGTGCGTGCCGACCTCGTGCGCGACGGCGTACGCGATGGCGGCCAAACGCTCGGCGGCGGATAGCGCGCCCAGGTGATCGGCGCGGATGTCCGGGTCGCCTGAGAGCAGCGCGAAGTAACCGACCGTGCAATTGTTTGAAAACGGAAATGCCATCCCGTTGGCGGTTGCAGTCACCAGCGTGTGGAAGGCGGCACTCTCGATCGGCTCTTCGATGAGCAAACCGTTGGAGACGATGAGATCGTAATCCGTCTTGGGCCCAGCGAGGGTCAGGTAAACCTCCCACTGGGCGAGGGAGGCTTGATGGTAGGTCGCTTGGTTGAGGCGGGGTGATCCGTCGGCCATTCGCAGCGACTTGAGCTTCGCGAGACGATCACCATAAGCGCCGAGCAGCGCGCGGGCGGCGGTGGCTTCGTCGGTGAACGGCTGGGGGCGGCCGAGAAACTTGTGCAGGTTTGAAAGATCGTCGGTATGCCGAACGGCACCGAGAAATGCAGGTGCGCAATCCTCCAGCTTTCCCTCGAATATGTCGAAGTGCTCGGCGCGCGACAAAGCGTAAGGATGGATGCGCTTGCGCAAATCGCCGAAGAAATCGGCTGACGTCCTAGCCGCCGGCTTGGCGGGGACGAAGCGGACATCGCGCTGATAGCCGGTCGCGATCATTTCGCTGGCGGTCTTGAGGACGGTGGCGAGCTCGGCGTCGCTCAGGACGGGGAAGCGATCGGAGATGACGTGAGTGACCCGTACCTCAATCGCCGGCGCGGTTGTGGGGACGGCGGCACCCGCACCGCATGTCAGGACGAGGAGGATGCAGGCGCAGAGGCGAGCCAACATAGCCGCTACGCCCTTCCCACCTGAGTTAATTCGTTTCGGCATCACACGCCCATTCTATCAAACCGGCGCGCGATGTTGTCAGGCCATTGCGGGAAGTGGATTTCGCGCGAAGCAGAGTTCCTCCACGACCTTCCCGCCGATCAAATGCTCCTGGATGATCCGTTCCGCATTCTCCGGCGTTACGTGGCGGTACCAGGCGCCTTCGGGGTAGACGACTGCAATCGGGCCTGAGCTGCAAATTCTCAGGCACGCGCACTTGGTGCGGAAACAGGGGCCGTCCTTGCCGGCGATGTTGAGCTGCTTCATGCGCTTCTTGATGTAGTCCCAGGATTGTTCGCCGGTTTCCGGGGAGCAGCAGTCGGGGCCGAGGCAGATGAAGAGGTGTCGGCGGAGCTTGCCGACGCCGAACGCGGCGGCCATGAGTTCGGGGGAAAGGTTGTCGGGATTGGCCATGGCGGCGATGATAGCGGGGATGAGCGGCGAAGGAACGGGCGGGCGGCGGAATGAGAGGCTGCACATCGCATTGCGCGCCGCCGTGGCCGTCGGGGCGGCGCTGATCGTCGTGCTGGTCGGGTCGCGGGTGAATCGGCCGGGGCGGGTGCGGTTGCTGGAGGAGCGGCCTCGGGTGGCGGATCGAGTGCTGGCGGAGGTTCGGCTCGATATCAGATCGCTGCGGAAGGTGGTGGATTCGATCGATCGCGCTGCGCCGGGGACGGTGAAGTTGGATGCGGCCGGTCTAAGCGCCGACGATAAGGCGAGCAACAATTGGCCCGCGCAGCCGCCGTTGCGGGACGTGCGCGTGGGGACGGTATTGATGGTCGGCACGCAGCCGTGGCGCGGGAGCAATGGCGTGGAATGGCGCGAGGCGGGCGGGCGGATCATCGTCGGCGGGGCGGGGTCGGCGACGGTGCCGGGGGAGGGACGGCTTTACGATGTGCGGGATATTCTTGATGAAGCGGAGGCGTGGTCGAAGCCGCTGCGGCCGCTGCACCCGCGACCGGCGCAGCAGCAAGGTTTGTTCGGTGGCGGACCCGATGACGCCGAGCCACTCAGGGCGGTCGATATAGCGGCGGTAATTAAGGAGGCGATCGATCCGCGGAAGTGGGATCAGCCGAGTCCAACCTGGCAGACCGAGGGCTGGGGCGGTTGGGTGTTCGTCTACGCCAGCGCGCGAGCGCATCGCGACGTCGAGCGATTGCTGGCGATGATGCGGCGCGGGGAGTCCGAGCCGGTCAGGCAGAAGGGAGCCGGCCGATGAGGGACGTGCTGATCGGAACGCTGAGCGGCGTGTCGGCGGTGATCGCGATGGCGCTCCTGATGCCGCGACCGCAACCGGTGACGCTGTCGGTGCGTGAGCTGGCGCTGGCCGACACGCGCTACGACGAGCTGGGGCAAGATTATCTGCCGGCCACGCGGCCTGACCCGGTACGATTGAAGCTTGAGCAAACGATGGCGAGCATCGACGTGAAGGAGATGCCGTTCGACAAGCTGGTGAGCTATCTGTCGGAGCTGACGGGGGCGAACTTTTACGTTGACTGGCGAGGCTTGGAATCGTCGGGCATTGACTCGCACGCGACGGTGACGCTGAACCTGCAGAATGTGCCGGCGTCGGTCGTGCTGAAGGCGGCGCTGGCGGGACTGGGGGGCGGGAACATTCAACTCGGGTATCACGTCCAGCAAGGCGTGGTCGAGATTTCGACAGTTGATAGTCTCTCGAGGGACACCGCCACGCGCATCTATGACGTGCGAGACCTGCTGGAGCAGGAAGTGGCGCGGAGCCGCAAGCGACCCGACCATCCGGAGATGACGGAAATTGAAGCGACCGATGCGCTGGCGCGATTGCTTCAGGAGGCGGTGGACCCAGTGAGTTGGCGGGACGCCGGCGGATCGATCGGCGGATTCCGCGCCTTTGCGGGCCGGCTAATCATCACGCAAACGCAGGAGAATCACGAGCAGGTGCTGGGACTGTTGTCGGCGCTGCGGCGAATGGGCGCGTGGCCTACAACACAGGGCGCGTCGAAATGAGCCCCGACGCCGCGGACAAAACCCCGCCCGCGCGGCGATCGTATGGTGGACGCCGCGCGCTGATCGGGTTGCTGCTGATCGCGGCGGTCTCCACGTTCTGGTGGCGGAGCTATCGCCACTGCGACCTGCTGGCGATCTTCGGCCCGGGTGGAAAAGTCGGCGGCATAGTCTTCCTGCGCGGCGAGTTTTGGGTGGGGATGTCGAACATCGGCATGGCCGAGCCATGGACGGCGCAGACGGCATCGGGCACGCCTCAGGATGGGGAAGAACTGCGCGAGTTGCTGATGACCAGCGGCACGCCTGCGGTGGCGCGGCGGTGGCAGTTCTTCGTCGTCAGCCATCACAAGGATGCTTTCGGGCTTCCCGGAAGTTGGTGCAGCACGGCGGGCGGACCGGCGTGGGCGCTGCTGCCGCTGGGCGCGTGGCCGGTCGGCACGTGGATGATCCGGCGCGGGCGGCAGTGGCGGCGCAGGCGGCGCGGCTGGTGCCTGGGGTGCGGCTATGATTTGCGCGGCGGCGCCGACGAACGATGTCCGGAGTGCGGGGAGACAAGATGACGCGGGCGCGTAGAATGCCCGGTCGAATGGAAGCAGTTTCGGAATTCCCCTCAGTGAAAGCCTCGCCGCAGCCTTCTGGCCCGGCTTGGAAATTAACGTGGCTCACGCCGGCGCGCTGCCGCTGGATCTTCGCGGCGCTGATGGTTGTCGGTTTCGCGGGGCATTTGCGCTACCTGCAGCACGATTGTCCGATCGACCTGTCGGGGGACGAGGCGCAGTATTGGGATTGGTCGCGGGCGCTGGACTGGAGTTACTACAGCAAGGGGCCGCTCGTCGCTTACATCATCCGGGCGTCATGCGCGATCTTTGGCGATGTGATGTGGGCCGTGCGTTTGCCAGCGTTGCTGTTCGCGGTGGCGACGTCGGTGCTGACATATTGGCTCACGCTGCGGCTGTTCAAGAGCGATCGCCTGGCGCTGGGGGTGGTGCTGCTCACGCACCTGGCGCCGATGTTCGTCGCGGGCAGTTTGCTGATGACGATCGATCCCCCCTACTTTTTCTGCTGGGGACTCGCGACGGCCTTCCTGGCGCTGGCGGTGCTGGAGGATAAACGATGGGCGTGGGTGGGGGTGGGCGTGGCGGTCGGCGTGGGGACGCTGGCGAAGTACGGAATATTGATCTGGCCGGTGGGGATGTTTTGTTTTCTGCTGATCGATCCGACATCGCGTAAATGGTTGCGGACGCCATGGCCTTGGGTGGCGGTGGGGATCGGGCTGTTGTTTTTGACGCCGCCGATAGTTTGGAACGTGAAGCATGATTGGGTGACGTTCAAGCACGTCGCGAAGCAGACTGGGGCTACGTCGCAGGATCGGATCGATAACGGGAATTTCTGGGAGTTTGTCGGGAGCCAGGTGGGGGTGCTGGGGCCGGCGATGGTCGCGATTTTGGGTGGGGCGATGGTGTTCGGGTTCAGGCGGCAGGCTGAGATTCGGCGCGGAATACCCTCACCCCAACCCTCTCCCGCAAGCGGCGGCGCGGTGGGGGAAAGTGATGCGGTGCGGCGCTTGCGGGAGAGGGGGCAGGAGGATCGGGCGGTTGTGCTTTTGGTTTGGATGGGGTTGCCGCTGTTTGTCATTTGCCTGATCGGATCGGTGCGGTCAAAGATGCAGGTGAATTGGCCTGCGGGGGCGTACTTTTCGTGGATGATCCTGGCGGGGTATTTTTTGAGCACGCGGCTGGCGGAATTGCGGTCATGGAAACGCTGGCGCGGGTGGGTGTGGGGCGCGGTGGCGTTCGGGGTGCTGATGATGCCGGTCGCGCATAACTTTGAGCACCTCTACGGGCTGCTCCCGCTGATTAATTCGGTGAAGAAGAAGCCGCTCGAGCCGCGCGAGATTGACTTGACGGCGGCGAAGATGAAGGGGTGGAAGGAACTGGGCGTTCGCCTGACGCGCGAGATGCAGGGGCTGAACGATCCGTTCATCCTCTGCGAGGATTACAGCCAGACGGCGGAGATGGCGTTCTACGTCGGTGGGCAGCCGAAAACGTATTGCGTTGGCGCGTACATCAGCAAGCTGAGTGATCGCAAGCGGCGGACGCAATACGACGTCTGGCCCGATCGCAACCTCGCGCAGCCGGTCCTGCGCAGGCGCGACGCGCTCTATGTGGGATACATGAACGACGACGTGCTCAAGAGCTTTGCGAGCGTGGAGGAATTGCCGGAAGAACCGATCTACCGCGCGGGGTACAAAGTGCGGCGATTCAAGGTGTTTCGCTGCCGGGATTTTCGCGGGCTGGAGTTGAAGGAAGCTGGAGGGGGCTTCTGATGGCGAAGCGACCGCGATTATGGGTATTGGGGGTCGTGGCGTTCTCTTTGCTGGCGATCGTCTCGGTTTACCTTTGGGACGCGCGGGTGGTGGAATGGGTGCATCAGGTCGGGCTGGATACGTCGGCGAAGAAGTGGAACTGGGTTCGCAAGCGCGGCGCGATCGTCTGGCCAGGGCACTTCTTCTGCACGCTGCTGATCGCCGCGCTCCTTGCCTTCTTCCACCGCAGCGGCGTGCGCGGGGCGCTGATGCTGATCTTCGCGGGCGTGCTCAGTGGGGCAAATTCGATCATCAAATGGGGCGTGGGGCGCAGCCGTCCAGATTGGAAGACGGGGACCGCGTCGTTCACGCTGCATCCGTTCAAGGGCGGGATCAACGGACTATTTTCGCAGGAGAACCTGGGCTTTCCATCAGGCGACGTGGCGCTAGCGGTGGCGATGGCGGGGGTGCTGGGATATCTGATCCCGCGATGGCGGATCGCGTGGTGGGCGATGGCGGCGGTGGTCGCGTTTCAGCGGATTGCAGAAAGCTCGCACCACCTGAGCGACGTGCTGGCGGCGGCGGCGCTGGGGATCGTGGCATTTCATTGTGCACGGGTCGCGTGTAGGTTATCACCCGATGTGAGTCGCGCATGACGGTCAGGGAAATCATTGGTTATGGACGACAAGCCTTACCTCTCGCTCGTGATCCCCTGCTACAACGAGGAGGAGAACGTCCCCACGTTGCTCACGCGCGTCGAGGCGGCGATGAAGCTGACCGGCCGGCCGTTCGAGGTGGTGCTCGTTGACGATGGCAGCACCGATTCGACCCCGCGCCTGCTTCACGACGCGATGAAGACGCGCCCCTGGCTCCGCGTCATGCGCATGGCAAAAAATGGCGGGCAAAGCGCCGCGTTCGAGGCTGGCTTCAATGCGGCGCGCGGCGAGGTCATCGCAACCATCGACGCCGATCTTCAGAACGATCCCGAAGAAATCCCCCGCCTACTGCCCATGCTCGACGAACAGAAGGTGGACATGATCACCGGTTGGCGGAAGGATCGTCAGGATACGAAATTTCGCAAATGGCAGAGTAGGCAGGCCAATCGCATCCGCAACTGGATCAGCCAGGAGACGGTGAATGACTCAGCCAGCTCGTTGAAGATTTACCGGGCGCACACGATCAAGGGAATGAAGCTCTTCAACGGCGCGCATCGGTTTTTCCCGACGCTGGTGAAGATGCGCGGGTTCACGGTTTACGAGACGCCGGTGAAGCATTCGGTGCGGTTCGCGGGCACGGCCAAGTACGGGTTTCGCAATCGCGCGCTGCGCGCGTTCATCGATCTGCTGGCCGTGCGCTGGATGAAGGAGCGGTGCCTGCGCTATCAGGCGACCGAAGTGCGGCCGGAGAACAACGGGAATGCCCAGTAGGAGGAGTCCATGAACATCGGCGGACACACGATCGGCGTTTGCAGTTGGTCGCTTCATCCGAAGGACACCGCGGACCTCGTCGCGCAGGTCAAGCAGGCGGGGCTATCTCACGTGCAACTCGGTCTGGCCGGGCTTTCGGTGCTGGACGATAAGCGCAAGCTTCACGAGCTGGACCACCTGCGGGCGGCGGGGATTTCGATCACTGGCGGCATGGTCGGTTTCCAAGGCGAGGATTATTCGTCAATCGCCAACATTCGACGCACCGGCGGCTTCGTGCCGGATCAGGATTGGTCGGTGCGAAAATCGATCACGCAGCAGGCAGCGGCGCTGGCGCGCGAACTGGGCCTGCCGCACATTTCCGCGCATGTCGGCTTCGTCCCCCCGCGCGGCGAAGCCAACTATCAGACCGTGCGCGACCGCATCCGCGAGATCGCCGACCTCTTCGCCAGCCATCAGTTGAGCCTACTCATGGAAACCGGGCAGGAGAAGGCGGAAGAACTGCTGGAGTTCCTGCACGACCTCGGGCGCGACAACGTCTTCATCAATTTCGACCCCGCCAACATGATTCTCTACGGCGCAGGCGAGCCCATTCCAGCGATCAGGACGCTGGGCAAGTTCATCCGCCACGTGCACGTGAAGGACGCGACCGCGTCCGCCACGCCTGGTGAAGCTTGGGGCGAGGAAGTTCCCTTCGGCACCGGGCAGGTTGGCGCGGAGCGATTTCTGCGGGCACTACACGAGGTTGGCTACGCCGGACCGCTCTGCATCGAGCGCGAGGCGGGCAACCAGCGACTAGCCGATGTAAAAGCCGCGATTACGGCGCTGAAACAGGCCGCGCAGTAGCAGACTCATCATTGATCGTCGATCCGTGCGGCAAAGTATGTTTAAGACTGGAACTCCTACCGCGGGCCGGCGTAGAATAGTTAGCCGCCTAATTCTGACTGCAGTCTACTTTTCTGTTGACCGATAATTAATTTACCACGTACTATCCCCCCGCAGGTTCTTGTCAGACGGACATCCATTTTGGAGCGCACGCGACCCAAAGTCCTCGTTCTTGCCGGGCATTCAGCCGCCAACGCTACCCTTCTCGATGCCCTGCGAGCCAATAGCGACGTGGTTGAAGCGCCCAGCATCGATCAGGCGATCGAAGCGCTTCGGCACGATCAGTTCGACGCGATTTTCTCCGATGCCGGCGATTTCCTTCCCCTTGAACGGGCCTTGGTCTCGCAACAAACCCAACTGGTGCTGAACACCATTGGCGAAGGCATCTGCATCGTCGACGGCGACGCCCGCTGTAACTGGATGAACAAGAAGATGCAGCAGTGGCCCGCCCACGTGCACGAACGCATCCGCCGAACCTGCCAGGAAGCCTTCCTCCTCTTCAAACAGCAAGTTTCCCCCCCCACGCCTGACGCCCCCTTCCTTCTTAATCGCTCCAAAAAATATGCCCTGAATGTCGACGACGCCCAGTTTCTTGAGATGATTGCCAGCCCGGTCATCAGCCCGGCGGGGCAGGTCGTACAGGTTGTCGCGGTCGTATGGGACGCCACCAGCACCCGCCGCCTGCAGCAGAAGATCGACGCGATCGACAAGGCCGGCCGCGAGCTCGTCCGCCTCGAAGCCGACGCCATGGCAAGAATGAACGTCGGCGAGCGCCTCAAGCTGCTGGAAGAAAAGATCATCCGCTTCACGCGCGATCTGATGCACTTCGACCACTTCAACATCCGCCTGCTCGATCGCAAGAGCAAGCAGTTGGAATGGGTCATCGGCGTCGGCCTGCCGTCCGAAGCGATGGAGATCGAGCTCTTCGCCGAAACCGAGGGCAACGGCATCAGCGGTTACGTCGCCGCGTCCGGCAGATCCTACATCTGCCCCGACGTCGAGCGCGACCCGCGCTACGTCCAGGGCCTCCACCAAGCCAAGAGCAGCCTTACCGTCCCGCTTCGTTTGCACGACAAGGTCATCGGGATCTTCAATATCGAGAGTGGCCAGCGCGCCGCCTTCAACGAGGATGACCGCCAGTTTGCCGAGATCTTCGCCCGATACGTCGCGATCGCGCTCAACATCCTCGACCTGATGATCGTCGAGCGCGTCAGCACGAGCCACAAGGTCGCCGACGACGTCTGCAGCGAGGTCGCCGGGCCCCTGAATGACATCGCCTCCGACACCGCGTCGCTGATGGACGACTACATCGGCAACGACGACCTCCGCAAGAAGCTTCAGCAGATCATGGAGAACGTCGGCACGATCCGCCGCTGCCTCAAGCAAGCCGCTGAAGGGCCCAATCACACCATCCTGGGCGCCGGCGACGTGAAGGGCGCTGAAGACCCGATCCTGGGCAACGCCCGCATCCTGGTCGCCGACGACGAGGCCAACCTTCGCACGACGATCCACGACATCCTGCGCAAGTATCACGTCACCGTCACGACCGCCACCAACGGCGCTGAGGCGATCGCGAAGATTGAAACCGAAGAGTTCGACCTCGTCCTGTCCGACATCAAGATGCCGGACAAGACCGGCTACGACGTCTTCGCCGCCGCCCGCAAAAAGGGGGGCACCCTCCCGGTGATCCTGATGACCGGCTTCGGCTATGACCCCAACCACAGCATCGTCCGCGCTAGCCAGGAGGGCCTGCAGGCGGTGCTGTTCAAGCCGTTCAAGGTCGAGCAACTCTTGACCGAAGTGCGCAAGGCACTGAGCGCGCCGGTTACGAAATAGCCCATTTCATTCCCCTACGCCCTGTGGACGCTGCGAACGATGCGCGGTTGGTATCGTTGTGCGCCGGCGATCTGCGGAATATCATTCCCGCAACACCGGAATCGAAAGGAACAAACCATGTTTTCGAAAAAATTGTTCGCCTATGCAGCCGCCGCAATTCTATCGATCGGCGCTGCAGCGTTGATCGCCCAGGACAAACCCACCGCCAAGCCCGCGGATAAGCCCGCTGAAAAGAAAACCACCACCGCCTCGGGCTTGGTCATCACCATCGTTGACGAAGCGAAGAATCCCGGCGCTATGCCGGGCGACATCGTCTGGATGCATTACACCGGCAAGCTCTCAACAGGCGAGCAGTTCGACTCCTCGGTCGGCCAGAAACCCTTCAAGTTCACCCTGGGCAAGGGCGAGGTGATCAAGGGTTGGGACGAGGGCATCGTCGGAATGAAGGTCGGCGAAAAGCGCAACCTGGTGATCCCCGGCGATCTCGCCTACGGTCCCAGCGGCCGCGACAAGATCCCGCCCAACGCGACGCTGGTCTTCGACATCGAGATGGTCGGCTTCGCCCGCCCGGGTCCGCAGTAGGAGCGCAGGAAGCTACGCGCCCCGAGCGCCGTCCCGGATCCGCCCCCGTCTCCCGCGCCGCAGCAACGCCACCGTCCCGAGAATGCTCAAGATCCCGATCGTCCCGGGCTCGGGCGCTTGCGCAAACGCCGCCGCGAGATCGGATGAGAAATCCGCAGAGCCCGACGGCACCGCCTGGCTGGGCAGTGCGGTGTTATAGTTCTGCGCCAGCCTCGCCAGATCATTGAAATCGACGATCCCATCGTAGTTAAAATCGCCGCGCGCCCACCAGCTTTCGGTCGACCCGGCGACCGTCGTGTTGTAGCTTTGCGCCAACCGCGCCAGGTCCGTGAAATCCACCACGCCGTCGAGATTGGCATCGCCGAACTTCGTGTAGCGGACTAGCACTGCGCTTTCGTCCACGTTTTCGCCGCCAAACAGGCCGCCGGTCGGACTCAAGACGTCCGACGCTTCGGCATACCCAAGCCCCAGGCTGGACGGGGACGCGGCCGCGGTCGAACTCATGATCCCGTTCCCACCCCACAGCGTCCCCGCCGCGTTGTAGCCGCTCAATATCTGCTGGCGGATCGACGACATCGGGCTGCCAAATCCCGCCCCGTAATCGACGATCAGCCGATTCGTCGTCAGGTCCACCTTGCCGGTCGTCGCCGAGACGCTCGTCGCCTCGATCACCCTCGTGCCAACGCTGCTGAGCTTTGCCAAGCCGCCGCCGTTGACGCTGAGTTGCGACAGATGCTGCGTGACCGCGAAGTTCACCGTCGCCCCGTTGTTCACCGCAAGCGAGAGATTATTGACCGGCGCTGCGCCGTTGTTCATCCCCGCGTCGGTGTTGAGATTCACCAAGCCCTGGTTCACCTGCAGCGTCGAGTTGATCCCGTGCAACTGGTCGCCGTTGACGTTCAGCGCACCCGCCCCCGACTTCGCCAGCGTCTGCCCCGCGCCGATCCTGAACGCCCCACCTGCGCCGACGCCGTTTAACGCCAGGTCCACATCCGTAATCAAGTTGCTCGTCGTGCGGGATAGATCGAACGGGCTGGCGTTCACCGCGAACCCGCCCGCCAGCGACTGCGCCGTCGTCGCCCCCACCTGATAAGTCCCCGAGCGCAACTCGACGCCATCGAAATGCTGGCCCGTGGTGTTGCTCTGAAACAGCGTGTTGTCCAGCACCGTCACCGTGCCGGCGAGGCCCTTCGCCTGCGAGAGCGTGCGCGTGATGCCCGTGGTAAACCGCACCGTCCCGCCGCCGCCGACGTAAACTGGAGCGACGCTGGTTACCGCCGTTGTTGTGGAGGTGAGGATGTTGTCGAGCGCCGCGCCCGAGTTGATTTGCAGCATCGCGCCGGGATCGACGATCATCCCATTCCAAGGCGATACCGCCGCCGCGCCGCCCACGTTCCCCGCCGGAATCATCACGTAAAGCGGCGTGCTCCCGTCGTTCCACGTGAACGAGCCGTTGAAATTAATCGTCTGCGTCCCCACCAATCCCGCGAGGTTGAAAAACGCGCCCAGCCGCTTCCGCGGGCTCGGCGACGCCGCCGTGTTGATCGCCTTGGTGAACAGCGCGCTACTCGCCCCATCCGCCACCATGCCGCCGATCGTCGAGTCGGTGACGTTAAGGTTCAGCGGATTGGCGCTCAGCCCGAACGGGCTCGCCGCCGCCCCCGCGGGCACGTTCCCCTTGCCGATCACGATCCCGCCATTGTGCTGCAGATCCGTCGTGAACGTTTGATTCGCCCCGAGCACAAGCCGGCTGGGCGGCCGAACCAGGCTGTTAAACCCATCGTCCAGCGCCGTGTCCGCCTGGACGATGATGTTCAGCGCGTTCGTCCCCGATTTTACGATCTGCCCGGCGACGGTAAACGTGCTCGCCTGCGTCGCCAGGCTTCCACTTGTCGCCGATAGCGTAAGCGTCCGCGCTGCCAGGCTGGTATCGACGGTAATATTGTTTGCCAGCGTGCTCGCGCCCTGCCCGGCGTATTCCATCTTCACGTCGCCATTCGTTCCCACCGTCAACGTCGACGTCACCGGCATCGCGCCGGGAATATTCACCTTGGCGATCCGCAGCGTCCCCGCGTTGATCGTCAGGTTCCCCAGCGAGTTGCTCCCGGCGCCCCCCAGTTGCAGCGTCGCCGCGCCGCTCGTCCCGCCGACGCTCACGCTCGTCCCGTTCCACGTGTTATTGACGATCAGCGTCCCCGCGTTCACCGTCGTCGCGCCGAACGTGCCGCCGTTATCCAGTCGCAGCGACCGCACGCCGTTCTTCACCAGCGCACCGGCGCCGGTCAGCGCGCCTTGGAACAAGGCATCGGCCGCCGTCGTGTTGATCGTCGTCGGACTGGTTCCCGTCATCGTCACCGGATTGATGACGGTGAAAACGTCGTTATCCGCGCCGGTGACATTGAGCGTCTGCCCGCCCAGCGTCAGGTTGTTGATCGACAGGCTGTTCCCCGTGCCGCCAGCATCGGTCAGCTTCGCGACGCTGACGGTCGAAAACCCCGTGCCCGTGAGCGTCACGCTCCCGCCAAACCCCGCCGCCGAATCGCTCCGCAGCGCCAGGATCGCGTTCGACAGGCTGATGTTCGACGACCCCAGCGCCCCCGGAACCGTCGCCGTCAGGTTTCCGCCGGTCATGTTGATCGTCGCATTCCCCAGCGCGTTGTTTGCCGCCGCGAACAGCGTCCCGTTGCTGATCGGCAGCGTCACGCCGTTGAGCGCATTGGCTGCGTTCGCATTCAAGAATCCGCTGACCAGCACCGCCTGCGTATTGGTCAAGGCGTTGGCCACGCCGAGGTTCAAGATCCCGCCGTTTACGGTTACGATCCCGCCCGCAAATGACGCCGCGTTATTCACGTTCACCGCGCCCGCGCCGACGATGACCGACGATGTAAATCCCGGCTGCGCAGCCGCGGTAAACGTAAGGTTCCCCGGCGATGAAAGGTTCAGCGACGCAGCCCCCGACAGCGCACCGATGTTCGCGTTCCCCGTCCCCGTGATCGTCAGCGGCGCATTCAGCGTCAGGCTGCTCAGGTTCAATACCGCCGCGTTGTTCGTGATCGTCCCGCCCACGCTTCCGCCCACCGTCGTCGCGCCCGACACGCTCAGCCCATAGCCGGCGTTTCCCGCGATCAGGTTCAGCGACTGATCGACGAGGTTCAGCGCGCTGATCGTCTGCACACCGCCCGCGCCCGCCGTCGTCGCGCGATCCACAGTCAACGACCCCGTGTTGTTCGTCCCTGAGATCCCCTTGACGTTGATCGTCCCGCCGAACACCGCCCCCGCATCCGATCGCAGGAACATCTTCCCGCCGTTGAGCTGGATCGTCCCCGTCCCCAGCGACCCGGCGAACGCCGTGAACAGGTTGCCACCCGTAAAGTTCAGCGACGTGCCGTCGAGCGCATTGGCGACGTTGAGGTTCAAACTCCCCAACTGCATCGAGCCCGTCGCCCCGCTCAAGGCCCCGGCGCCATTCGAGTTGATGTTGTACGTCCCGTTCGCGAACTGATAAGTCCCGTTCCCAAGCGTATTGGAGGCCGTGAAATTCGTCGTCCCCACCGAGCTGAAATAGTTTCCGCTGAAACCGTTCGCCGGCTTGCCAAATACCACCGTCCCCGAAGACGACGACCGGATGATCGATCCCGTACCCGACAGCGCATCGATCGCGAAATTCGTGCTGACCACCGACAGGTTAAGGTTGCCGTTCAGCGTCAGCGCGCCCGTCTTCACCGCCGATCCGGAGCTGCCCGCGTTGATGATCGTCGCCCCCGCGGGCCCGATCGTTGTCCCGCCGATCGCCAGCGTGTACGTGTACGCACTGGTCGCCGGGCCAGTGAGGAAGATCGTCTGCCCACCCAGGCTAAGCGGCCCCACGGTTTCGGTCTTGCTCGAGGCGGACGTGAGATGGTCGAAGCTGATTCCCGATGCCGCCGAGCCGATCACGTTGATCGGGTTTGCGAAGGTCAAGTTGCTTTCGGAGTTGATCTGCAGCACGCCGCCGTTCAGCGTTACCGCGCCGCTTCCCAGCGCCCCCGCCGCGACTACGCGCAGCGTCACCGCGCCCGGCCCCGCGCTGCCGTCGATCACCGTCCCGCCCGTGTAAGTTGACGCCTGCGCCAGTTGCACGGTCCCGCCCGCCGCCCCCGCCACCCGTAGCGTCGTCTGACTACTCCCCGAAAAATCGCCGAAGCCCCCGTTAAACGTAATCGTCTGGCCGTTCGGATCCCACGCCCCGTTCCCGCGCAGCGCCGACGCCGAAACCGTCAGCGATCCCCCGGACGCCCGCACCGTCCCGAAGTTGATCAGCGTATCCACCGCCGTCGCATGCCCGAGCGTTCCGCGCCCGCTGAACAATCCGCCCGGCGCCACCGTGTTGGTGCTCGCGCCCGTGCCGATCTGAAACGATCCGCCGGCCAGTGTCAGCGTCCCGACCAGCGCAGGGTCCACCGTGAAATTGCTCGTGCGATCAACCGACAGTTGGTTAACGCCCGAAATCGTCACGCTCGACGCATCAGCCGCATCCACCTGCAGCGTGCCGCTGGTCACCTTGAACTCGCGCGTGCCGCCGAACGCGCCGAACGGCGTTGTCAATCCCGTCGCCGTGCCGATCCGCACCGTCGAAGCCGGCGCGTTGACTTCCAGCAGCGCCGAGCCCGGGCCGCTGCCGCCATAACCGAGCTGCATCGACGACAGGTCCGCCGCCGCCGTCAGCGTCAACGTCTCCCCCGCGTCGAGCTTGATCGTGCCGGTTGATGCCCCGCTGACCGATCCGCCCAGCGTACCGTTCAAATCCACCAAGCCGTTGAGCGTCAGGTTCGTAAGGAACGTGCCGTTGAAGGCGAACAATGTACCGCTCGTGCCGATCGTCTCGTTCGGCTGCAGCAGGAACGTCGAGGCTCGCGTGATGAACGTGCTCCCCGCCGTTACGTTGATCGGCACGCTGCCCGGCGTATTCACCAGCAGCGATCCGGTCGAGCTGACGTCGCTGATCAGTGTCCCGCCCCCCTGCACTTCGAAGCGCACGCGATTATTCGCGTTGACGAACGCCGACGTGTTCGCCGAGATCACGCCGCTCCCCACGACGAACCGCCCCGCGCTCCCCGCGCCCTGCGGATCGATCGCCACCGAGCCGACCGCGTACGCCGTCCCTACCGTCGCGTTGGGCACCGTCAAAATCAGCCCATCGTTATCGCCTATCTGAAAAGCCGCTTTGCTTCCGAACGACTCGTTAAATCCGCCCATCACGCTGAGCGTCGCGCCGGCGGGCCCGCTGGCATAAAACGTCGCCCCGCCGAACGGGATCACGTGCGTCTGGTTCGCCGCCGACGTCCCCAGTTGCCCCCAACCCGCCACGGTATATCCCGGCGAATAGTTGAACGTTTTTCCCGCAAACCCATTGTTGATGTCGATCGTGCCGCCGCGCAGATCGACCCCGACCGTACCGTTCGCAGGCCCACTCCCCAGCGTGACCGAATCCACCTCGTACCGCATCACGCCCGAATCGGCACGAAGCGTCAGCCCCTCGGTCGTATCCTGGCTCCCACCGATGAGGCGAAACGTATTGCCGCTCTGGTTCGCCAGCACCCACGCGCCGCTCTGATCGACGTCGCGGTTCAGGATGAGATCGGCGTTGCCCGCCGCCGCCAGCATGCCGCCGTTGCGCATCGCCAGCGAGCCGGTCGTATTCAAGTCCAACGTCAACTGCGCGGCGCGCGGCCGCAGCACGATCATGCCCCCGTCCGCCGTCAGATTCGAACTGTTGGCAAATGCGATCTGCGCCGAATCATCCTGCGCATCCCCCACCACGATCCGCCCGCCTGACAAGGCCGACAAATTCCCCGCCACCACCACGCCGATTCCAATCCCGTTCGCCCGACCGCTCAGTTGCACCACGCCCGCGCCGCTCGCCTGCACCAGCGATCCCGGCGACAAGCCGACGAACGCACCTGGCACCGATCCCAGCGTCAGCGTCCCCGCGCTCGCCGAGTAAACCTGGCCCGCCGATGTCTGAATGCGATGTGCGAACGTCGCCGATCCGCCGCCGATCAGCGACACGTTTCCCGTCAGCAGATTTCCCGATCCGGTGAAGTTCGCCGGGTTGGTCAACAGCACCGAGCCTCCGCCGGCGCCATTGATCGTCAGCGGGTCGCTCCCCGACACCGTGCCCGCCAGCGTCACCGTTGTGCCGGGGTTGGCCAGCGAGATCGTCCCGCCACCGCCCGCCGTTGAGACACCGCCCGAAAACGTCAGCGACCCGCCAATCTCCAGCGTTCCGCCCCCGGCGAGCGCCACGCTGCCGGCCGCCCCCAGGTTCCCGATTTCGTTGATCCGCAGCTTTCCCCCGACAACGTTCACCGGCCCGGAAAAACTGTTCAACCCCGCCAGCGTCAGCGTCCCCGCGCCGAGCTTCGTCAGCCCCGCCGTTCCGGCCACGATCGCGCTAATCGTGGCGTCCTGGTTGGCCGTGATTTGCGCGCCGCCCCCGAGCGTCAGCACATCGGCGGTCGTCTGACTTTGGATCGTGTAAAGCGAAAAGTCCGACGTAGGATCGAACGTGATCGACGTCGGCGTCACCCCGCCGTTGGTAAGCACGACCAACCCGCCCGAAACCCCGCCGAAAGACGCTGCGTCGAAGTCCACCCAAGGTGTATTGGTGACGCCCCCGTCGCTCGTCCAATTGGGCGCAAAAAGGTTCCAAAATCCGCTCCCCCCCTGCACGATGCCATCGCCGGTTCCCACCACGCCGGGCACGGTATCCCACGTTGCCGCGCTGGCGTGACGGCCGAGCAGGCCCACCGCCGCCACGCATACGGCCTTGGCGAGGCAATCCAACGCCGACGAGCCACCCGCGCCATTGGCGCGGGAGACAGTCCCTCCCAGCCAGGCATCACGGGCCCCGGCACGGTGCTTCGACGAACGGTACAACATGAGAATCCGCCGGATATCTACCCGAACTGCCCATCGACAAGCTCAGGCCAGGCCCTCGAACCACCACCGCCGCCCATTCCCTCTGCAAGGTCATCCAATCATATCAGTTACGAATGAGACCACCATGAAGATCGGCATCCCGCCGAGATTTTCGCCACGATTGCTCAACCCGTTTCCCAATAAAAAAGGCCGCTCGAAATCGAGCGGCCTTGGGAAAGATTAATGCTGATCGCCGAGGTTACTTTGTGCGGCGACGTCCGAGGATACCAACGGCACCGATGCACAGCAGACCGATGCTGGTGGGTTCGGGAACACCGGCGGTATCAAAGAAGCTGGGGCCACCGCGGTCGGCTTGGATCGAACCTTGTGCACGGACGGCCTGACCGTGAGGAACCACGACCAAACCGATCAAGGCGCCTTGGCCAGGGGCATTGGTGAACGCCGCAGTCTTGGCGGTCGGATCGAAGGCGGTGCTGCCGGGCGGATTTTGCAGGAAGCCGTCAACCCGAAGACCCTTCAGGTTTCCGAACATTGCCTGATTTACCGCAGTCGGATTCTGGATTCCATTGACCTTATCGGCAACCGGAGTAAAGGTTGTGCCATCGCTGCTGATTTCGAGTGCCTGAACACTGAAACCATTATTGAGCGGATCACGCAACGACCCCATGCTGCCAAATGCTTCGTAGGTCGCCTGATCGGTTGAAGAACTGGCCGATCGCAGAATCGCGTCACTCTGAGAAGAAGTGCCGAATGTTTGTCCGTAAACGTTAGCGGTCGTCCTAGGCGGGAAACCTGATGCGCTGGTAAATCCAACCTTAAAAGTTCCTGTACCCGTCGTCGACATTTTGATGCTTAAAGTCTGAACGCCCTTGGCCCCCTGTGTGGCCTCGTCCGAAGTCGCAGCATCAAACCCCGCGAAATAGCGGATAATGTCGAAGCCCGCGTAGTCCCCGGTTCCGGGCGTCACCGTCGAGTTAACCAAGATCGCTGCAAACGACGAGGAACTCAACAGCAGCAAAACCACCATCGCCGCCAAAATCGACTTCACGTTGCTTCTCATTCTCTCTCCTTATGCCCGCAATATGATCCGTAACGGCCCTCTGACATGAACACGAAGCACGCTAACATACTCTACCTTGAATTACAACTCTTTTTTCTTTTCCCGCGACGAATCCCCAATATACCGACGAACAGCGCCCCCCAACTTAAAAATACCGGCTCCGGCACCGTCGCAAACGCTTTGGCCATATCGGCTTCGAACGATGCGCCCGCCACCGGATTGCTGGGCACGGGCTGGTTGTAATTCTGGGCGAGAAGCGCTAGATCTGCAAAATCTACGTTCCCATCATAGTTAAAATCACCCTCGAGCCATGTCTTGCCAGACGTGTTGTAGCTTTGGGCAAGTTTGCCCAAATCGCTGAAATCGACCGACCCATCAAGGTTCGCATCGCCCAGCCCCGCTTTGAGCGTTGTCGTCGTCGCCGCACCAGTGTGGTAATTGACGATTGTTGAAGTGACCGCATCCTCAACCACCCAATTGGTAGCGGCCGAACCTCGGATCAGGTCAACAAATGTCCCCGGCGTATACGCCAGTTTTAGGCCGGTTTGACTCCTTGGCCCCGTAAAGTCCGATGGAGTGTACGTCCCCGTGGCAATCTGAACGGGCGAACTCCACTGCGAGCTCGACGTGAAATCCCCATTTTGCGAACCGCTGGCGACCGATCCCGCAGTCAAGCCAATCCCAGTCAAAACAAGATTTCGATACGGAGCATTATTGGGTGGCGGCGCAATGGCAACATACTGCCCCGCTGCGATCTTATGGATGCCTGTTGAATCCGTCGTACCGTTGCTGCGGACCGGAAGCCAAAAGCCATAGCCAACGTTGGGGGGATCGAAGACGTCGGGATCTTGATACTTGGTCGTGCCGTAGGGCAGTGTGTTCTGGGCGGTATTGACGGTGGCCGAACCGCTGCCCGAGACGGTGTTGTTCAGGACATCGACAGCCAAGCTGGAGAGGCCGGCGACGTTCCCCTGACCGGCGACGCTGGACTGGGCGTTGGAGATGCGCGCGTAGACCGCCCAGTGGCTTGGGCCGCTGGGGTTGGGGGTGTGGATGCCGAAAATCTGGACGTCCGCCCCTTGGGACGCCCCCGCCGCCACGCCAATTACGGCGGCGATGAGCCAACCTTTCCTCATGTGGCACTCTCTCCAAAACGACCGCGAACCAACCCCAAAGGCCAATAATGTGTGGGAATCAAGGCATAACTCACAGGGCGAGCCCTCGCAAGCCCTGCGACTTAAAACGTAAACAGGAACGGCCCAGAATACCGCTGATCGATTCGCGGCGTCAAGGGATTTCGCGGCGGGGGAACGCAGAATTCACAAGACAATGCTCCGCACGCCCTATCGCCGATGATGATCCTTATGAATCTCTTCGTGAAGGTTAAACGGGGCGAGGGGCCGGTTTTCCGCCTGATCAAGCAATCGGCGCGGCGAATTCTCCAGTTTCACATCCCCGTTACCGGCACGACCAAGCCTATCTTTCGCACGCTCTATGGCGCACATGTATTGATCCGCGAAGGCTGGAATTGGCTCGTGCGATTCTTCTGGTACGAGCCGCTGTTTCGCAGCCAGTGCCAAAGCATCGGGACGCGGTTTCGGATGGAGTTGCTGCCCTACATCGTCGGAACCGGCCGGATCACCCTCGGCTCCGGCGTTCGGTTATCCGGCAAAGCGTCGATGGTTTTTTCCAATCGAAACGGCTTGATAGACCCGGAGCTGTCGATTGGCGACGACTCATTCGTGGGGCATGGGTGCAATTTCAGCGTGGCGAGTTCGGTTCAGATCGGAAGCCACTGCCTGATCGCGGGGGGGGCGCAAATTCAGGACCATGACGGTCATCCGCTGGACGCGGCCCGGCGCAGCGCGGGCGAGCCGTCGCCGGCGGAGGCAGTCAGGCCGGTGGTCATTGGCAATCACGTCTGGATCGGCGCCGGCGCTGTCATATTGAAAGGCGTGACGATCGGTGATCGAGTCGTCGTCGGCGCGCGGGCGGTCGTCACCCGAGACGTTCCGCCAGACGTGGTGGTTACCGGCAACCCGGCAAGGATCGTGAAGCACCTCGCGATGCCGCTCGTCGATGCGCCCGACGCTGTCCGCGCTTTTGCATGACTTGCGGATTGGAAACCCTGTGGAATACTCGTTCCTGATCGTCAATTTCAACATGGCTGGACTGGTTCTTCGTTTGATCGAGAACCTTCGCGACGCCGTGCCGAGCGGTACCGAATTTGAAATCATCATCGCGGATAACAGCACCGATCCGCAGATGCGACTCCGTTTGCAGGCGTTACCCGGGGACGTTCACACCAAGCTTCTCTTCGTCGAGCCAAGCCGCGGATTCGTCGCGGCATTGAATCAGATCATCCCGCTGGCGCGAGGCCGCTGGGTAATGATCATGCACCCCGATGTGGAACTGCGAGCGGGTTGCCTGCACGCGCTAGCGACTTTTCTCCAGGCGAATCCCAAGGCTGGGGTTCTGGGGCCCAATCTTTTTTATCCGGATGGTTCGCCGAACAAGATTCGCCTTCGCTCGCCAACGACCGCGACCGAAGCGCGACGGTTCCTGAATCAGCTCACCCATATCCTGACGCGGCGAAAGCTGACGGCGGATGAGATCCTCTGGGATCGAATCGACGACGTGAGCACCGACACCGTGATGAGCGTATGCATGCTGGTCCGCCGGGAGGCGCTGGAGGCGATCGGCCCGATCGATTCGCGCCTGGTCAGTTACTATTCGAACGACTATCTGTGTCATCGCGTCAGAAAGCTCGGCTGGACCTGCCATTACACGCTGACCGCGCAGGCGATTCATTTCGAACGGTTCGCGCCCAGGGGGACGTACAGCGAATCTGAGGTGATGGCCTACAAACGGAGCACCATCGCCGCCAACCCGCGCATGCGGCTCGACTACTTCAACTTTCTTTCGCTCTGTTATCCGCTCGCCACCCGCATCGGCTTGCGCGCCATTGCGCTGGCGGAAGATTCGGTTCAGCTCGTCGCGCAACTCAAACATCCAGTCAAACGCCGGAAGCAATTCGGCCGATTGTGGGCTTCGGTCCTGATCGATCTAGGATTGCGCAAAGCCGCGTGATATCCGCCGCCGGTGGTGCGCAGCCCACCACCACCTAACGAAACGACGGCTCATCATGGCTTAGGCCGCATTCTGGGCAGGTTTGCAGAAGCGGTCCTTTCGCGTCAGGTGTTGCTCGAAGGTCGTAACCGCAGGCCCGGCAGGCGTGCGACGGGTGCTGGGTCTTTGTTCTCCTGAGCGCGCGAACGGGAATCCACGAAGACAGGAGGATCAGGAACCACCAGGGCATCGCAACCGAGTAGACCTTTAGCGATTGAATGCCGGCTGACAGGCCGCCTTCGTCCGCGTTGTAGTAGGAAAAGTTTCCCTTGTTACCAAGCGAGAGCGATTCCCAACCGAAGCCCCAGCGAGTTGCGCCGGATTGAGTGTCAGTTTCGGGGATTGGATTGTACTGATGTCGAGATGGAGCGGTACTTCGGCGTCTGAAGCCGGCCCGGTTGCCTATTTGGTTTCGGAACCTGTCCGCAGCGGAATTGCTCATCGGGCGAAGTCGGGTCTGGGACCAGGAGAATCCAATCGAACCGCGGTAGACACTGATGCGGATTTCACGGATGGCAATCGCATTTCCTTCGCCATCGACCGTTAGCCGGTAGAACCAATCGGTCGCCCATTGCCCGCGCAGCCATCCTCCCAGGGAGAGGAGTGTTAGCAGCAGGGATGCGATGAGGGTGACTCGGCGGAAAAGGCGTCGCACACCGCTCAGTTTATCTTATCACCGGTGGATTTTGTCGGTTTACGGGGTTTGAAACGCACGATTACGATCGCGTTTAACCTTTACCCATTGGAGGCTCCATGGCTACGGCGAAGACGGCAACGAAGGGTTCTGGCAAGCGAGAATTGATCAAGCCGAAGGGTGACGCCCGGTACGTCAGGCGTGACGCGAAGGGGCGCATCAAGGAGAGCGACGATGTGGGTCGTTCGCTGAAACAGGACCGGGCAAGTAAGGCGAAGACCAAAGTGAGGAGCGGTTACGGCGATCGCGGCGATCGTTAAGGCGGTCAGCGGCGTGCTTAACTTCCTGTGATCGCGCGGGTCATTGTGAAGATCGGGACCTCGGGACGGCAAAAGATCCTTGCCCTTGCGAGAAAGCCCACCCCCCTGCTGATGTAGAGCTGGCTTCGCGGAAAGGCGTGCAGGCCTTGTTGAAGACTTTTGTCCTGGACGGGGAGCAGCAGCGCCCCGTACCCAGGTACGCGGATTTGGCCGCCGTGGGTGTGGCCGGCGAGGGTCCAGCTTGCGCCGTAACTATCAAGCGACGCGGCGGTGTCGGGGTTGTGTGATAGGGCGATCACCGGGACGGCGGGGTCGATGCTGGCGAAGGCTTGCGCGGGGGAGAATCGGCCGCTCCAGATATCTTCGAGGCCCATGATCCAGAGGCGGTCCGTGCCGCGGCGGAGCGGTACGGCGGTGTTACGCAGAACAGTTTGTCCGGCGGCGGTCAGGCGTTGCTGGATCTCATTGGCGACGTCGATAATGCGGCCTTTGTAGGTCAGTTGTCCGTAGTCGTGGTTGCCGAGGCTGATGTAGGTTGGGGCGGCAATGCCGGCGACGGCGTCGCAGGCCTCGTCGATCCACCCTTCGTGGCGGGTGACGAGGTCGCCGGTGACAAAGCAGATGTCCGGCCGGAGACGATTGACCTCGGCGACGACGGCGCGGATGTAACCGACGGGGACGGCGTTGCTGACGTGGAGGTCGGTCAGATGGGCGATGCGGAGGCCTTCGAAGGCCGGCGGGAGATTCTTCACCGGCATTGCCAGCTCGTGAAACTGCGGCCAGAAGGGTTCGACCTGAACAACGTAGGCAAGGCCGACCGTGGGGAGGGCGAGGCCAGCAGCGAGGTTGCGGAGGAAATGGCGGCGCGTTTGGCGCGGAGGGGCGGGTGCTTCTGCGGGGGTGGGGGCTGTCGGCGGCGTCATGGATTTGAGATGATGATAACCGATGGAATTGAGGGAGGGGGGAATGACGCACCTCTGGCCCGCTAAGCCGCGAGCGGCGGATCGGCGGCCCTGCTCCGATCGCCTATGTTGTCGGCATTGTTCCGCCATCGATCGTGTAGTCGCTTCCGTGAATGGAGGCGGCGCGATCGGATGCGAGGGTTCGACCATGCCGGGCCCGCTGCCATCATCGGATCTCCAGCGAGGTGATCTTGTCGTTGGCGAGCGTGAACGTGAAGTTCAGCTCCGCGGGGCTCCCGGGGAAGTTGCCGGTCAACCGGGCGCGGAGCTTCACGGTCTTCTCGTTCACCGAAGCATCGAGAGGCTCCATGACATACTGGTACTTCGCGTCGGCCTTCTGCTTCCAGGACCTGATGGCCTCGATCCCGCGATAGTCCTGGCCTTCGTCATGCACCAAGGCATCGCTCGCAAAACAGGAGGCGAGCATCTCCGGATTCTTTGCCTTTTCCGCGGCGAGGTAGGCAGTTACCGGGGCAGGCAGTTTGAGTGACATGGCATTCTCCTTTTCTGTTGGTGCGGCGTTACCAGACCGGCCGCTCACCGCCGTCTATTCTGCCCGCTTGTCGACAGGACGTTACGCCGATAGATTTAGACTATCAATGTCGGAAACGCCATGAATTTGGTCTAAAACGACAGATAGATGGAGCCAGTGTGGATGTTCTCGCGGAGGTCATGTCGCTGCTTCGAACCAGGGGCCAGCTCTACGGCCGGATCGAGCTATCAGCGCCGTTCGGCCTCGAATTCCCCGGCGACAAGGGGATCTGTCTGATCGTGACTCGCGGCTCGTGCTTCCTCGGCGTGGATAAAGGCCCCGTTGTTCCCCTGGTCGGTGGTGACTTCGTGTTTCTGCCGGCGCCCAAGACCTACTCGCTACGGTGCACACCTAAAACGCGTTTGCGCTCCGTGCTGGAGGTGATGACGCCGCAGGCATTTCACCGATCGCGTCTCATCACCT
>JAQGHM010000312.1 GCA_028291615.1 Phycisphaerales bacterium
CACCTTCTTCCTCATCATGCTCGGCGTCGCACTCCACGGCCTCTGCTACGACTTCTTCTTCGTCACCGGTTTCATCTACACCGACAAACGCGCCGCCAGACAAATCACCGGCCAGGCTCAGGGACTCGTCGTCCTGCTCACCTACGGCCTCGGCCTCGCCATCGGCGGCTACGTCACCGGCGAGCTCTACAACAACATCGTCGGTGACAAGGTCGGCCGCGAAGCGCTCCCCCTCATCCAGAAATTCTGGCTCTGGCCCTGCGCTTTCGCCGCCGTCGTCTTCTGCATCTTCACTGCTCTCTTCCGCGACGACACCAACGAGCCCCCCATCGGCCCCACGATCTCCGATGACACGCGCCGCGGCTTTGAGGTTGTCGAATCCGAAGGCACGCCCACCATCGCCGACATCTAATCGAGCAACCGACCACGCGCACCACTGACCACGGACACAACGCCATGACCGCCATTCCCCTCGCCCCCCAACTCCGCACCGGCCTCCCCAGCGCCATCATCCCGCGCCTCTCCTTCATGATGTTCTTGGAATTCGCCATCCAGGGCGCATGGCTGCCCCTCCTCTTCGGCTTCCTCCACAACCACCGCGGCATCGGCGATGTCACCGTCGGCAACATCCTGGCCGTCGGCGCCGTCGGCGCCATGCTCTCCCCGCTCATCGCCGGCCAGATCGCCGACCGCTACATGAACGCCGAGCGCGTCATGGCACTCTGCCATTTCATCGCCGCCGCCGTCGTCTGGCGCATCGCCTACGCCACCAACCCCAACGAGCTTTACCTCCACTCCTTCCTCTACGGCCTATTCCTCACGCCCACCCTCGCGCTGGTCAATGCGATCTCCTTCCGCCACCTCCCCGACCCCGGCCGCGACTTCGGCAAAGTCCGCGTCTGGGGCACCTTCGGCTGGGTCGTCGCCGGCATTGCCATCGGACAATGGCTCCTCTTCAAGGCCGGCAACGACCGCGTCCTCCAATATAAGTACATGGCCGACGCCATGCGCGTCGCCGCCATCCTCGGCGTCGCCCTCGGCTTCTACTGCCTTACGCTCCCCGCCACGCCCCCCGCGCCCGGGAAAAAGAAATTCGCCCCCGCCGAAGCCCTCAAGGAAATCCTTCGCCAACCTCTCCTCACCCTCTTCCTGCTCGCCTTCCCCGTCGCCGCGCTCCACTCCTTCTTCTTCGCCCGCGCCGCCGAATACCTTACCGCCGGCCGGCTCGAGCTCCCCCCCGATTCCTGGATCAACAAGATCTTCGGCGTCGGCGGCGCAGGCCTCATGACCGTCGGCCAGATCTCCGAGCTCGTCGTCCTCGCCCTCATGCCCCTGATCGTCAAGCGCTTCTCGCGCAAGCTCCTCTTCGCCGTCGGCCTCTCCGCCTACGCCCTGCGCTTCTTCATCTTCGCCTACTTCCCCACCGCCCCCGCGATCATCTTCGCCCTCGCGCTCCACGGCATCGTCTTCGGCTGCTTCTTCTTCCTCGTCTTCATCACCCTCGACGAGTACACCACCAAGGACGTCCGCTCCAGCGCCCAGAACGTCTTCAACCTCATCATCTTCGGCGTAGGCGTCATCGCCGGAAACTGGTTCAGCGGCTACCTCGGCCACCAAGTCACCACCCCCGAAAAAGTCATCAACTGGCAAACCTTCTACGCCATCCCCGGCGCAATCACCGTTGCCTGCCTGGTCGCATTGCTCATCTTCTACCCCAGCCGGCCGCGCGTTTCGGAAGCATGAATAGTGCGCATCCATTGCATGCTTAAGGAGTTATGTCAGCGATGGAAGCGATCGCGAACCGAAGGATTTCACAAGATCACTTGCCATTCTTGGCGCATAATGAAGCACGTTGAAATGCCGCAGGTCATCGGAACGTCAGCTTCATCAAAGGCTTGATCAAAACTTGAACGAGAAAGCGGGACATGAAAAAGTGCAATGGGGAGTGCTCGGTCTTCAGGGTGGAATTACTCGAAACGCGGGCTTATTTCGCCGCCGGTGACCTCGACGCGTTGTTCGGCAACGGTGGCAAGGCATTGCCGGGGTCGAACGCGGAATATGCGCAGGCGGTGGCGCCACAGGCGGACGGAAAGGTGGTCGTCGCCGGACGCACCAACGGTGCGGTGGAATATGGCATGGCCATCGCGCGCTATAACGCAGATGGTTCGCTGGACGGCTCCTTCGGACAAGGCGGCAAGGTGTTGGTGAAGTTCGCCGGCCCGGCGCACGTCGCCGGCGTCGCCGTGCAGGCAGACGGTAAAATCGTGGTGGCGGGCGGGGCAAATCTGGATTTTGTCCTCCTTCGTCTGAATGCCGACGGCACGCTGGACCACTCGTTCGGAGCGAACGGCCAGGTAGAGACGGATTTCGCGGGTCAGACAGACAATCCCTATGCGCTGGCGCTGCGGCCCGATGGGCGGATCCTGGTCGGAGGATACACCTTCAACCCCGGCGCTGATGTCGACTTCGCATTGCTGCAGTACAAGCCCGACGGCTCGCTGGACGGCAGTTTTGGCGTCGGCGGCAAAGCGGTGCTCACCGCCAGCCGCAAGCGCGACGAGATCCGAGACATCAGCTTGCAAGCCGACGGCAGGATCATCGTCGGCGGGAGCACTGGCAACCTGTGGGCGGTCGCGCGCCTGACCGCCGACGGCAAGTTCGACGCCACCTTTGGCAAGGGCGGTGTGGCCGCAATCGATTTGCCCGGACCGCTCGGCGCCGTGGTCGCCATGAATGACGGCGGCGTTCTCGCAGGTGGCAATGGCAAAGGACAGTTCGCGGCCGCTCGCTTCACCGCTGCGGGGAAGCTCGACGCGGCCTTTGGCGCAGGTGGGATCACCAAAGTCGATTTCGGCTTTGAGAGCGAATCGGTCAGCGATCTAGTCATCCAAAAGGGCGGCAAGATCGTGCTCGTCGGATCGGTCGGCGAGACCGACGTGAACCGGCCCGATCGGCCGATGGATTTCGCACTCGCGCGCCTTAACGCCGACGGTGGCCTGGACCGTTCCTTCGGCCGGCGCGGGCGAACCACGCTCAGTTTCAACCCCGGCGCCGATGTAGCCTCTGGAGCGGCACTGGTCTCCCGTGGCAAGGTCGAGGTGGTCGGCGGGCACAACGTCCTCTCCTCGCCCGCCGGGATTGATTTTCAAGTCGCACGCTTCACCGTCGATGGACAAATCGATGGCTCCTTCGCCACCGCCGGCAAGCTGACTACCGACTTCACATCCCCTTCGCGAACTCCCGCCGTCGCCGTCGCCACCCTCGCCTTCGGCGATCAACTTGTGCTCTCGAGTCACGGTGACGGCAACAGCGAACGCTTCGCCTTGTCGCGATACCGCGCCGATGGACAGCTCGATACCGACTTCGCGGATCAGGGCACGGCCTACCTCTCCTTCGGCGGGCTCTTCAATCATCCGACTTCCATGGCGGTGCGAACCGACGGAACCATCGCGGTCGCCGGATACGCTTACGGCGGACAATTCACCAACACCGTAGCCGTGCTGGCGCTGCTGAACGCGGACGGCACGCCGCGCGCCGGCTTCGGAACCAACGGCCAGGCGATTTACACTCAAACCGACAATCAATTCGCCGCCAACGCCGTCGCCTTCCAGGGCAACAAGGTCCTGCTGGCGGGCGGAACTCAAGGAGCGTTCGTCGCCGCGCGATACCGTGCGGACGGAACCTTGGACCCGGCGTTTGGCGTCGGCGGCGTGGTGCGCACCGAGTTCACGCCAAACAGTTTCGGCCTCGGCTTGACCACCCAGGCCAACGACATCGCGGTGCAGGATGACGGGAAGTTTGTGCTGGCCGGCGTCGACGGCAAATCCACCGATTTCGACATCTCGCCCGGGAACGTCTTCGCGATCGCGCGCTACATGCCCGATGGGCAATTGGATACCTCGTTCGGCACTGGCGGCCGCGTCACCCTTTCAGCAGGCGCCCAAAAGAACAACGACGCCGCCACGTCGGTGGCCATTCAACCCGACGGCCGAATCGTGGTGGCCGGTCAGTCGCGCGACGGAAACAACCCCCTCAGGTCGTCGCAGGGCGTGATGGCGGTCATGCGCCTCAAAGCCAATGGCTCGCTCGACCCCACCTTCAGTGGCGACGGCAAGGCGACCGTCGATTTCGGGCCCTACGAAGATTTCGCCAATGACGTCTTGATACAGGGCGACGGCAAGATCCTCTTGGCCGGGCGAATGCAATCCAACGCCCCAACCAGCGGCAGCCCGAACATCGATTTCGCCTTGGCGCGCCTCAATGCCAACGGGACGCCCGACGCAACCTTCGGAACCGCGGGGAAGGTGACCACGGACTTCGGCCTCGACGACGACATCGCCGACATCGCCCTCAATTCCGCCGGCCAGATCGTCGCCGCGGGCAGTTCGGATTCCCCCACCGCCCTGGCACGCTACATCAACGATGCGCCGGGCATCAGCGCCCAGGTCGTCGGCGATACGCTGGTCATCACCGGCACGCCCGGCGGCGACCAGATCGAGCTCGGTCGCGACGGCGACGGCGGAATCACCATCGGCGGAATCGACTTTCACGAAGGAAACGTCCCCCACTTCTCCAAAATCCTGATCCGCGGGCTGGGCGGAAACGACCTGCTGAGCGCCGAGCAACTCGCAACCGGCGACGGATTCCTCTCCTTCCCGCGTCCGATCCCCGTGACGCTCGACGGCGGCGCAGGCGACGACCTCCTGATCGGAGGCCCGGGCAACGACTCCCTGCTCGGCAGCACCGGCAACGACACGCTCGACGGTCGCGACGGCAACGACACCCTCTTCGCCCACCTCGGCAACGATCTCCTCCACGGCGGCGCCGGCAACGATTACCTCAACGGCGGTCCCGGCGCCGATCAGGTCTTCGGCGACGCCGGCAACGACCAGATCTTCGCAGTGGACCACGCGACCGACACCCTCGACGGCGGCCCAGGTTTCGACCGCGCCAAGTCCGATCCCAACGATCTCCTCACCAACACCGAAGCCGTACTCGCTTGACGAAATTCTCCCCATTCCTCAACAGATTTCGCTCCATCTCCAACCCCCGCGCGGTACAATACCGACCGCTCTTTGACAACCAGATCAACCATCAAGCTCCACCCAGAAAAAAGAGCAACAAAGGCAATCTTCCGGCAACGAAACGGCATCGAAAACCCAACCAAAAGGCATTGAAAAGGCTGTGAAAAGGCATCAAAAAGGAGTCGAAAAGGCATCACTTTTCCCCCTCCCCCGCGGGACCCCGAAAACCCGTAACCTGATTGCCACCCACGACCTGAGAATAAAATGGTCCTCTCAACTCCTCCAAACCAAGCTATCCTTTTCCCGCCGATCAAGTCCCCTGCCCCCCGCGTCCGATAATCATTGCATGTCCCTCGCCGCCTGCCGCTCGGGTTTCGCCTCCCTCTCCCGCGCTGCCGCGCGCTTCGCCGGGGCCATCGCACGCCGCGCCGGGGCGACTTCGGTGCACCCCGATTGGGCCACGCGCGCCGCGCTCTGCGAGCGCTGTCCGATCCGCGTCGGAGTCGGCAAGGTCTCATATTGTGGCCAGCCCCTGCACCGCAAGCCGCATCGCGATCAGGCCGACGACGGCTGCGGCTGCCCCACCCGCGAAAAAGCGCGCGACCCTGCCGAGCATTGTCCCCTCAACCGCGCCCACCGCGCCGCCCAAACCCACCCCGATCGCTGCGACTGCAAATGGTGCGCAACCGCCCCAACGCCCGCATAAGCGAGCTGTGGTGTAGATAACACCCAAGCCAACGTTGTCGCTGGCTTTTTCCTCGATTTAGCGCAATCTAGTATTCAACGGTGGTATAACGTTCCCCCGTTCAAATCGTCCCAACTTTTAGACTTTAGAGGGAATCTCTCATGCGTCGATCGATCCGCGCTGGTTTAAGTGTCCTCGCATTGGGTGGCGGTCTCGCCGCCTTTTTCGCCTATGGTGGTCCGCTCTCGGCCGCGCCGCCCGTCCCTCCGCCTGCGGCCCCCGCGCCCAAGGCCGATGCGCCCGCGCCGCGCGTCGTCGCCGTCGTCCCGCCCGGTTATGAGAAGGTCACCGTCGCTGGTCACACCGCGCTCGCCGAGCCCAACGACGTCGCCTGGGTCAAGCAGGCCCTGACCGACACCAAGCCGCCCGCCAAGAACGGCGTCACCCCCGCCGACATGATCCAGACCCTGGTCGACAAGCGCGCCGCCCTGACCAAGCAGATGGTCACCGACCTCGCCCTCCCCGACGACAAGGCCGTCAACGAGTTCCTCGACACCAAGGTCATCTCCACCCTGAAAAAGCTCGACGAGCTCCGCCCGCCGATCTTCTATCTCGTCATCACCCAAGACAAGCTCCGCGACCTGACCAAGACCGGCTGGGGCGAACCCCGCTACCACTACAACGGCGTCGCCAATGCCGCCGCCGTCGATGACAGCCTCCCCTACTCGATCGACAAGCCGATGGACGACACGATCCTGCCCGCCTTCTACAACGACAAGGACGCCGCCGACGTCCGCGCCAAGAACCTCGCCGCCGGCCTGCAAAACTTCGACGCCAACCTCGCCGCCAACGGCGCGCGCCAAGCCAACCCGGCCGTCTTCAACCTCTTCGTCGGCTTCATCCAGGAGAAACAGATCGACCCGCTCAAGCTCAAGCGCGACCAGTCGTGGCTCGGCTCCGGCGTCGCCAACTTCCTCGCGGCCAAGTACACCGCCGTCGTCACCGGCGTCGATAAGAACCGCATGCTGCAGGAGCTGACCAGCGAACCGAATCTGTTCCCCGTCAGCGCCCGCTCGGTCGATCTCGCCCATCCGCTGGACGAAGCCTCAATGAAGGCCTCGGTCGTGCCGTACTACACGGTGTCGATGCAGCGCAAGGCGACGGCCGTCGTCGCGGTCTGGGTCGACCAGGCCGGCGAAGCCGCCATCCCCCGCACGCTCACCGCCCTGCGAGCCAAGATGCCCGCCGACGGTGCGGCACTGGTCAAGGTGATCCAGGACGTGACCGGCGCCGACCTCTCCAAGTATCTCGCCGCCAACTAAGCAACGCACCGCCACTCATCAGAACCCAGGACGGCGGGTATCATGCCCGCCGTTCTTTTTTGCCGCTCGGATTCCTTTGCCAACGAAAATGGGAGCCCCATGATTCGTCCCGCACCAACCGTCCTGCTCGCCCTCATTACACTGGCCGGAGCATCCAGCGCCCAGCAAGGGCAAGGGATCATGACTTCGGTCGTGCCGCCCGTCCCCGCCACCGCGCCCGCCGTGCCGCCCTACAGGCTGGTGTTGCCGCCCGGCTATGAGAAGGTCACCGCCGCCGGCCACACCGCGCTCTGCCTGCCGGCCGATGCCGAGTGGGTGAAGAAGGCGCTGACCGAAACCAAGCCCGCCACGCGCCCAACCACGATGCCCGCCGACCTGCTCAAGCGCGTCACCGACAACCGCGCCGCCATCGTCAAGCAAATGGTCGCCGACCTCGCGCTCCCCGACGACAAGCAACCCAACCGCGTCTTCGACGAGCAGATCCTCCCGACCCTGAAAAAGCTCGACGCGCTCAAGCCGCCGGTCTACTTCCTCATCTGCACCCGCGAGCAACTCCGCGAGCTGACCAAAGCCGGCTGGGGCGAGCCGCGCTTCCACTACAACCGCTTGGCCAACGAGGCGAGCGTCGATGACAACATCGTCCTCTCCCTCGACCGGCCGATGGGCGATTCGGTGCTGCCCGTCTTCTACACTGAAAAGGAGACCCCCGATACGCACATCAAGAACCTCGCCGGCGGCGTGCAGCAGTTCGAGACGGAAATGGCCATGAGAATCTCGCAGCAGTCTCAGCCGCTGGTCTTCAACCTGCTCGCCGAGCACATCGGGCAGAGCTACTTCGACCCGATGAAGCTGCGCCGCGACCAGCAGTGGCTGGCCTTGGGCGTCACGGGTTACCTGACCTCCAAATACGCCGGCCAGCTCACGCCATCGGTTAAGGAAGATTGGCTCAAGGGCATGACGTTCGACGACCCGCGCTTCCCCGTCAGCGCCAAAGCGATCGACCTCGCGCACCCCGTGGAGGAAACGGCGATGCGGCCGATGGCCGTGCCGTACTACAACCAGGCGCTTCGCCGCAAGTCGATGATGGTGGTGGTAAAGTGGGCCGAAAAGGGCGGCGACGCCTCGATCACCAAGACGGTGGCCGCCATCCGCGCCAAACCCCCCGCCGACGGCGCAACGCTGGTGAAGCTGATCCAGGATACGACCGGCGTCGACCTCGCACAGGACGTCGCGCCACAATGAGAGTCAGCTCCCGATCATGTTGTAACGCGGGAGCGTGAGCTCATCAGCGGCCTTGGCGGCGGCGCGCAGGACGGGGTCGAGTTTCGCGTCGGCCGCCATGCGCTTGACCGCAAATATCGCCGCGCGCTGGTCAGCGCCGCGCCCCTCGGTGCCGACGTTGAACTTGTACCGTCCGAGCTTGAGGATCGACTCGACTCGCCAGAGGCGCTCCTTCGAGTTCTTCGCAATGTAGAAGATGTCCCCGGCCGTGCGGCCGATCACGTCCTGATCGACGCTGGTGATGACATGGGCGAGCGGGTTGCAGCGACTCTCGAGAAGTTGCTTCATCCCCGCATCGACCGCGCCGGCGGCGGGGCGAGCGCTGTCAAGCTTATTGATCATGTATGCCCCCTCGCGCAACAACTCGGCGCCGTACGTGAACTCCTGCCAGCGAAGGCGCTCGTTGCACATCTTCACGCCCAGGGAAAACACCGCCTCCGCGAGCGCAAGCGCCTCGTCGCGTCGATCGGCGGGAAGTCGTAGTGCGATCTTGGATGCCGCCTTACCAACGTAGTAGAGCAGGTCGATCGGAGCCCCGCCTTCCTTGCCGTAGTCGATGACTTCTTCGGGGCGGGCGGTGAAGAGGTTCATCGTCGTGCAGTTGCGGGCATCGACGATGAACGCGATCGCCGGGAGGTCTTTGTAGTTGTCGCTCTTAGGCTTGCCGCCCTTGCCGGCCTGGTACATGTCGCGATAGGTGTAGACGTCGCTCTTGCACTCGTCGATCGCGTTGCGGTAGAGCAGGGCGGCGTCCTTCGCTTCGGTCATGGAAGGGAGGATCGCCTGCGGGTTGAAGGGGAGCTGGATCGGGTCCAGCATCTCCGGGTGCGACAGGAGGTTCAGCGAGACCTTCTGAGCCACCATCCCCTGTGATGGCTTCGAGATGGCGTTGGCGCTGACGATCAGCCAGAGCCCGAGGCCGATGATGACTGCCAGCGCCGCGGAAATTCCCCAGCCCAGTCGGTTTCCAAACATGCGGGCGATTATAGGAAAGTGATGGCGACGTCGCTATGGCGTGTTCGAGCCGACTTCGACCAGGCGGCAGTCGGGGAGGGATTCGAGGAAGAGCTTGCCGTAACGCTTGGTCTTCACGCGGCTGTCGAGGAGGACGATGATCCCCTTGTCGGTCTTGGAGCGGATCAATCGTCCGACGCCTTGTTTGAGCTTGATGATGGCTTCGGGGACGGAGTAATCCATGAAGGGGTTGCCGCCGGCGCGCTTGATCGCATCAAGGCGGGCTTCCACGACGGGCTCGTCCGGCACGGCGAAGGGGAGCTTGACGATGATCACGTTACGAAGCGCGTCGCCTTGGACGTCGATCCCCTGCCAGAAGGAGGAGGTGCCGAAGAGCACGGCGTTGGGGGTGGCGCGGAAGCGTTCGAGGAGGATGCGGGTCGGCGCTCCCTGGCCTTGGACGAGCAGGGGGAGCTTGATCGCGTCGAGGCGCGGCTTAAGGCGGTTGGCGGCCTCGATCAGCATCTTGTAGGAGGTGAAGAGGACGAAAGCGCCGCCGGAGGTGAGGTCGAGATAGCGGTAGATCTTCTCGCAGGCGGCGGGGAGGAAGAGGGGGTCGTTGGGGTCGGGGAGGTTGGATTCGAGGTAGAGGGTGGCTTGTTCGGAGTACTGGAAGGGTGAGCCGAGGACGAGGGTGTGGGAGGTTTCGGGGACGCCCAGGCGGGAGCGGATGTAGGAGAACGGTGATCGGTCTTCCACGGCCTTGGGCACGGGCGGGACGCCGGTGATACCCTTGCCCGTATCACGGGCGTCCCGCCCGTGCTCGCCCTCTCCGTCAGTCAAAGCCCGCGTGATTTCATCGTATCTCTCCCGCCACTGCCAGTTCTCAAGCCCACATTGCTCTGGATTAGACCACGCGTATTCAATCGCGTGCTGCAGGTCTTTCACATCGCGAATGAGATGGTCGTAATACTCCTCGCCCCAGAATTCTCCTTCGCGTGCGAGAAGGCGATTGGCTTCGTGAGCCGTAAAGGACTTCCACGAATGGAGGATCTTCGATAGGGGCTGTCGCTTCGCCGGTTGGAGCACCACATGGACGTGGTTTGGCATGACGCACCAGGCGAGTAGTCGATAGCGATCGCCGTCAAATTTTTTGATGGCTTCGGCAACGATTGCTGCAATCTGGGGATACTTCAGCAGGCATTCGCCGGCACCGTTGTCGAGAAAGGTTTCGACTTTTTCGGAGAAGAGATCTCGGAGGCGCTGGTCTTCGGTCGTGGTCAGGGCACGACCTTGTTGCTTGGCGTTTTGAATGATCGCGTCTCGCTCGCTGCGCCACGCCGCCAGCACGTGTTTGGGCATCGAATCGGCTAGTCGGAAGGTGATTGCGTAAACCGAGCCGGACTTGGTCCAGTGGGGGAGATGGGCTCCTTGCTTCTTGATCAGCCTTTCTTTGGTGGGTGCTGGCACGGGCGGGACGCCCGTGATACGGGGTGCAGAATTGTCCTTTGGCCGGGTCGCGCCGGTACACATCGTGGCGCTGCACATGATTACTGCGCCGACGCGCTCGAAGAGGTGGCGTTTTAGGCCTTCGGCTATGCAGACGGGGGCGGCGTGTAGGCTTACTCGTTTGGGGGTGCGGCCGGTTACTTCCATCCAGTAGACGGCGTCTTCGATTTGTTGGTCGAGGCAGGCTTCTAGGGAGACGGCGAGCGTATTGACCTTGTCGGCGGCGCTGGAGAGTTCGCTGATTTCTTCCTCGTCCTGTGTTGACGTGAGCATGGAGCGGAGGTGTTTGCTCAAGTCTTTCAGGCCGGGGCTGATGTCGTTTTCTACGATTTGCTTTTCGTGGATGCGGCCGTTGCTGCGGCCGAAGGTTTCCTGCCATTCGATACAGCGCTGGAAGAAGTATTCGAGGCGGCCGTGGAGCTCGACGATGGTCTGGATCGCGGGGTTGGCGGCGCCGCCGTGGCCGGAGAGCATCCCTTTGCCTTTGTTCGGGTCGTAGAGGGATCGGAGTTGGTAGCGGAGGCCGAACTCGCTGACCTTCAGGCCGAAGTGGTCGCCGGCTACGCCTTCGACCGTGTGGGCTTCGTCTAAAACAACAGCGTCATATTTCGGGAGGTACTGCACGCCGGCCATGCGCAGGGCGAGGTCGGAGAAGAAGAGGGCGTGGTTGACGATGAGGATTCTGCCGCTTTGCATGCGGCGCTTGGCGGCTTGCCAGAAGCAGCCTTGGTAGTGGGGGCATTTCTTGCCGAGGCAGTTGCCGTGCTCGGCGCAGACTTTGTCCCAGACGCCGGGCTCGGGGAGGTTGGGGAGGTCGGCGAGCGAGCCGTCGGTGGTGCGGCCGGCCCATTCTTCGATCATCCAGAGGGATTCGCGTTGCTGGTCGGATTCGAACATCGAATCCTGTCGCCGGCGGGTTTGTTCGAGGCGGCGCTGGCAGAGGTAGTTGTTGCGGCCTTTGACGAGCACGGCGGTGAACTCGTCGGGGTAGACGCTCTGGAGCAGGGGGATGTCCTTGTAGATCAGTTGTTCCTGCAGCGAGATCGTGTGGGTGGAGATGACGACGCGCTTCTTGTTCTTGACGGCCCAGTTGATGACGGGGAGGAGGTAAGCGAACGATTTGCCGACGCCGGTGCCGGCTTCGACCATCAGCGGCTGGTTTTGCTCGAGCGCCTCGCCAACGGCGGCGGCCATCTCCATCTGCTGGGGGCGAAACTCGTAGCCCGTCCCCAAACGGCGGGCGATGGAGCCCTCTGGACCGAGAATGTTTTCCAGCGTGACATTCATTTGGACTTTGTAAGGGTAACCGGGAGTTGGAAATCAGTACAGCCACGCGAGCCCCAGTTGATTCAGTCGAGGTCCATTCCTGCCGATCAGATCGGCATAGGCCCTCATTCGATGGATGAATCCGCGCCCTCACCGCCCTCGCCAGTATTGCCACCGCCCCCACCGCGGCGGTCGCGCCTTCGCAGGCTAATCGTGGCCTCGCTTTGCGCGGTGGCTGCGCTCTTCGGGGCTGGAGATTATTTCGCCGCGTCATTCTTGGCGCGTGATCCTTACGCGGTGCGGGTGCCGGTATCGGTGCTGGCGCTGATCGCCGTGACGGGGGCGTCGCTGATCGGTGGGGCCATCGTTCACTTACATCAGTGGAAGCGGCAGGTCGGGCGGATGCGGGAAGCGCTGGAGCACGCGCTTGAGGGGCAACTGCTGATCGAGGAACTGGAGCAACCGTTTGGCGGGCTTTCGCCGCTCAGGCCGGTGCTGCAGGAATTGCTCCAGGAGCGGCGGCAGCAGCGATCGGAGATCTCGCGGCTGCACCTGGAAATCGATCGACGCGTGGCGAAACGAACCGACGCGCTGGAGCGATTGATCGGCAAACTCCGGGCGCAGGCGACGCGCGACGTGCTGACGGGGTTGTACAACCGGCGGATGTTGGATCAGTGCCTGAATGAGCTGGTGAGCCGTTGCACGCAGGATCGCACGCCGCTCTGCCTGCTGATGATCGACATCGACGACTTCAAGCTGTTGAACGACACGCTGGGACACGCGGCGGGGGACACGCTGCTCCGGGCGATCGGCCAGCTCATCCGTTCGAGCATTCGTCAGCAGGATCTGGCATTTCGGTGCGGGGGCGATGAATTTCTAGTGGTGCTTCCGCAGTCGCCCAAGGCGCACGGCGAGGGGCTGGCGCGGCGCTTGAGCGACTTGGTGGACGGCCTGGTGAAGACGCTGACCGTGGCGCGGCGGCCGCGGCTTTGTATTGGGATCAGCATGTTGGGGGAGTTGCCGACGGTGAACAGCGGGCAGGAGTTGATCAAGGAGGCGGACCGGCAGCTTTATGCGGCCAAATCGGCCCGCAAGGCGATTTTGAAGGAGGGCGGGCCACAGGATCGGGCCGCGTGAGGGGATTTACGGGGGGATTGACGTGGGTCAGCGGAGGTGATTACGCCGGTTTATTGCCCAGCGTTTTTTCCTGACAGGTCTTGCGAACCGGAGTGCCATTGCTACAATTCTCCGCCCGGAATCGAAAGCCGGGGTTCTTACATCGATTGATCGGAGTTATTGAAATGGCCGGACCCAGACATGGCGGCGGTGGCCGCGAGCGCCGCGAAAAGCAGGACAAGTTCCAGACCTTCAGCCGTCCCAAGGTGAAGGCGACCAAGGCGAGCGCCGACGGCGTGCAATACGTCGATTACAAGGACACCGAAACGCTGCGCAAGCTCGTCAGCGGCAACGGCAAGATCCTGACCCGCAAGCGCACGGGCGTTAACGCGATGGACCAGCGAATGGTCGCGCAGGCGGTCAAGCGGGCGCGATTCATGGCGCTGCTGCCGTACGTTAGCGCAGCGTTCTAAAGAACGCGCAACTAATATAAAGTTTAAACGCCCGACTCAGCGGAGGGTCGGGCGTTTTTTGTTGCGCGATGTATGAGAGGATCCGGGGCGGCGCGTTGGTCGTTGAACTGCCAAAACTCTGCCCCGGCTTGGTTGGTTTTCTCAGGAGCGTCCGGTGACGTTCATCAACTGGTTGATGAGGCCTAGGTGGCGTTGCTGGCGCGGGATCAGTTCGCTCGCGATCAATTGCCGCGAGCCCGCATCGACATCGTCTAGGGCTTCTTCGTAATCCTTCAGGCCATGTTCTTCGCCTTCCTTCAGGCCCTTGAGGGCGGTGGTGTCGCCGAAGAGGTTCATGGTGCCTTGGACGGTCTGCGCCCAGGCGCCCCAAGCGCCGGAGGAATCGGACGGGTGGCCGCCAAGTTGCTGGATGCGCTGGCGGAGTTGCTGGGCGGCTTCGCTGTGCTCGCTTTCGATCTCGCGGAGGATGGAGACGTTGTCCATCGCGATCTGGTCGCTGTCGGCGACCTTGTCGATGGCCATGCGGTAGGTTTCGACAGCGGAGATTTCGCCGCGCAGCAGCGAATTGAGCTGGCGGACGGCGTCGTCGGAACTGGGGGTGGGGTCGCCGAAGTTTCCGGGGGTCATGTTAGCTCTGCTCATGTAGGACTCCTTTCGAAAGTCATTGGATGAAGGGCAATGGCTGTGCCATCCTCCCGTGCGTCGTTGGGGCATGGAGGAGGGGCGATCGAGCGCCACTTTGACCGTCGCGGCGACAAAAGGTCGGGCAGGTGAACAGCATGGTATACTCGCGGTTCAATGGCGGTTCCTCTCGACTACAGCTCGGCGCCTCCCGCAGTGACCTCGATACCGCCGAAGAAACCGATCTATAAGAATCTCACGTTTCAGGTGCTGACGGCGATCACGATCGGCGCATTGATCGGCGTCTTCAGCCCGCGGGTTGGGGTGGCGCTGGGGCCGCTGGGGGATGGGTTTATCCGACTGGTGAAGATGGTGGTAACGCCGATCATCTTCCTCACGGTGGTGGTCGGGATCGCCAGCATGGGTAACCTGAAGAAGGCGGGGCGGGTGGGGCTGAAGGCGATCGGGTACTTCGAAATTGTCACGACAATTGCGCTGGCGATCGGGTTGCTCGTTGCGAACGTGGCGCGGCCGGGCTCGGGGATCGATCGCAATGCGGTGAAGGTGACGCAGGAGACGACGCAGCAGGTCGCTAAGTATCAGGCCGCGGGGGAACAGCAGAAGGATTTCGCGCAGGTCGTGCTGCACATCATCCCGAACAACGTCTTCGCGGCGTTCGCGGGGGAAGACATCCTGCCGGTCTTGTTCTTCGCGGTGCTGTTCGGCGTGGCGGTGGCGGGGCTGGGCGAGCGCGGGAGGCCGATCGTCGCGGGGATGGAGCGGTTGACCGAGGCGATGTTTCGGGTGGTGTCAATCATCATGCGGGTTGCGCCGCTGGGAGCGCTGGGGGCGATCGCGTTCACCGTCGGCAAGTTCGGCGCGGGGGCGCTGGTGTCGCTGTTGAAGCTGATGGGGTGCGTTTACCTGACGATGGGGATCTTCATCTTCGTGGTGCTGGGTTCGATCTGTTGGATGTGCGGGTTTTCGCTCTGGCGGTATCTCGTCTTCATCCGCGAGGAGATCCTGCTGGTGCTGGGTACCAGCTCGAGCGAATCGGCGCTCCCGCGAATGATGGAGAAGATGGAAGTGATCGGGTGCGGGCGCGACGTGGTGCGGATGGTGATACCAGCCGGCTACAGCTTCAACCTTGACGGGACGAGCATTTACCTGTCGATGGCGATGCTCTTCATCGCGCAGGCGTTCGGCATCAACATGAGCCTGGGGCAGCAACTGTATGTGCTGGCGATCCTGATGCTGACCAGCAAAGGCGCGGCGGCGGTGACGGGCGGCGGCTTCATCACGCTGGCGGCGACGATTTCGGCGACGAAGACGGGGCTGCCGGTCGAGGGGCTGGCGCTGCTGATCGGCGTCGATCGCTTCATGAGCGAGGCGCGGGCAATTACAAATTTGATTGGGAATGGCGTGGCGGCGATCGTGGTTAGCAAATGGGAGGGGGATTTTGATCAGACGAAGTATCTGGCGGCGATTAGCGGACGGCCCGAGGCGACGCTCGCGGGGGTGGGGCTGCCGGTTGAAGTTGGGGCGGATTTGGGGCGGAGCAGGTGACGGGTCATCAACGCCGCGAGGCACGGCTTTAGCGGCGGGGCTTTCGCCGGCGACTTGGCTTCGTACCCGTGCTTTGTTGTTTGACGACCGCTGGCAGATTCTCCAAATCCGCAAGATCTTTCGCGCGACCGCTGCCGCGTTTGTTGGTCTTAAGATCTTCGAATGAAATCAACGGGACTTTGATCCCGTCCCATTCAACGAGGTTTTTGCGGAGATAGCTGGTTTCGAAGTCGACAGCACTCGGGCCGGTCAGGATATCTACGCGCACCGGCTCGCGTCCGAAAATGAATACCTTGCCTCTCTCCTGAAACATGCTCGGCTTGACTTTCGATGCCGGGAAGCCGCCAAATTCTTGCAGCGCGACAGACACCTTCTCGGTGTTAGCCGGATCGGTTGCGATCCAGATATCGAGGTCGTCGGTTGCGCGATGATATCCGTAGTGGTTGACGGCGTACCCCCCGAGCACCAGGTATCTAACTCCCGCCGAGTTCAACGACCCTAATAGTTCTTTGAAATCGGGGAAGAGGTTGACCTTGGCCATAACCGTAGTTCCGTTGCCGCAGGCGCTCGAGTGCCCGCAGTCGATATGCGGGCGTTTGTGCCCACCAATATTCTCGATCCGCCTGCTCCGCTTGCTCCATCGAAGCGAATGCCTGAAGTTCGTTGCGCTTCATTCGCGCCGATGACGCCGAAGCGGCGAGCGCTCGGGTGACATTGGGTGATGATCGCTTCCGTTTTGCCATAGCTGTAGCCGGTATCATATACCCGCGCCGTCATCCCGCCACCGCGTCGTTATTCTCCGGCCGCCCCTCCACATAAATCCAATTGTGAATCGGCCGCAGGATTTCTAGGACTTCCTTGAGCATCTGCTGATCGATCGGGTCGGCCGCCCACTTCGCCCACTCGGCAATGCGCTTGGGGCTGGCGCTGCCGGTGACGCACGTCGTCATCTCGTCGTTCGCGATCGAATACTGCAGCGCCAGTTTGGCGATGTCCGAGCCGCGGTCGGCGCAATGCTTTGCCGCCTTGGCCGCAATTTCGCGCACGTGCGGCGGGGCCTTGTGCCACTTGGGCAGGGGGGCGTTGGTCAATAACCGTGCACTGAACGGCGCAGCGTTCATGACGCCGATGTTCGTGGCCTTCAGGTACGGGACGAGGTCCGCCAGCATGGTGTTCTGCAAGGTGTAATGGTTGTAGGACAGGATCACGTCCAGCGGCGCGCGATCGGCGACGTACTTGAACATCTTCATCGGGTAACCCGAGACGCCGACGAACTTCACCTTCCCCTGCTGCTGCGCCTTGCGCACCGCGGGCAACGTTTCATTGATGATGTAATCGAGATCTACAAATTCGACGTCGTGGCAGAGGATGATGTCGAGGTGGTCGGTGCGCAGGCGCTCCAGCGATACGTCGATAGATTCCGCGACGCGCTTGGGCGAGAAATCGAAGTGTGCAGGCGCGTAGCGGCCGAGCTTTGTGCAGAGCAGGTAGTTGTCGCGCGGCACGCCTTCCAGCGCGATGCCCAGTAACACTTCCGACATTCCGCGGCCGTAGTAAGGCGAGGTGTCGATGAAGTTCATCCCGTTGTCGAGCGCCACATGCACCGACTTCAGCGCCTCGTTCACGTCCACTGCGCGAAACTCCGCGCCCAGCGACGACGCGCCGAATGAGAGGATCGGAAGCTCCAAGCCGGTATTGCCGAGGGTGCGGGTCTTCATGCGCACGTGATTCTAAGATGAAACATGAAGACGTGAAACATGAAGAAGCGCGCTCTTCATGTTTCACGTTTTCATGTCTTCACTTCTCCTAGTCCATCCGCACGCCAATCGTCAGCAGCAAATTCGCAAACCGCTGCTGGTCCGCCGTCTGGATCGTCAGGATGTGATCCGGCGTGGAAACTTCCTTATAGAACTGCCACTTCTCGATCGGCTCGAGCTCCAGCTTCAGGCCCGCCGCCTTGATGGTCTGGCGGAACTGCGGCCAGACGGGCGGGTCTTCGGTCAGCGCGTATTGCCCGGAGCGCTCGTAGTCCATCGTGTTGGCGCGGTCGATAGGCACGGTCGAGAGGATCGCCTGCAGCACCTGCGTGACCGTCGGCACGCCGGGCATCAGTTGCAGGCTAACGAGCTTCGCGTTGGGGCCGAGCGTCGAGCTGGCGGGGTAGTTGCCGTCGGCGATCAGGATCTTTCCGTGATGCCCGGCGCGGGCGATGATCGCGAGGATGTCGGGGTGGAGCAGTTGGGTCTTGAGCATGTTAGTTCTTGAAGAGCGCCTGGTAGGTTTCGATTGACTGGCGCGCCGCCGCGTCTGGATCGGGATACGGAAAGCACTCGGCTGAAGCGTAACCGGCATAGTTCAAATCGCGCAGCGCCGCCGCGACCGGGGCGAAATCCATGTGCCCCATCGCCGCGGCGCGGCGGTTGGAATCGACGAAGTGCACGTGTCCCAGCATGGCTGCGCCAACCGCTCGTAGCGCGCCCGCCACGTCGGTCTCCTCGATGTTCATATGGAAGAGGTCGCAGAGGATCTTCACGTTGTCGATGCCGCGCCCGCTGATCCACTCCGCTGCTTCGCCCTGGCGATTGAAGATGTTCGTCTCGTACCGGTTCAGCGGCTCGTATAGCAGCGGCATGCTGTACTGCCGCGCGTGCGCCCCCAACTCTGCCAGCGATTCCGCCAGCCGCCCCAGCGCCGTCTCGCGCTCGCTTTCGCCATGGCGCCCCTGCATCGAGCCAATGATCGCCGGTGCCCCCAGCGCGCCGGCTACGTCGATGATTCCCTTCACGAAATTGACCGCCCGCCTCCGCGCCGCATCATCGGCATCAATCAACGTCAGCTTGTGCACGACGAACCCCGCCCCCGAGCCTACCGCCGCGACATCGATCCCCGCGTCGCCGACCATCCGTTTGACGTCGGCGACGTCGAGCGCCTCCGCCGCGGTAGGGAAGATCTCCACCGCATCGAAACCGAGCTTGGCCGCCTTCGCGATCGAGCCCGCCAGCTCCCCGTGATACACGAACGGGCCGAGCCGCGCCTGCGGAACCAGGGATACCGTGACGGCCGTGCGAATCACGCCGGCACCTCCACCATCGCCTTGATCACGCCGGTCTCGGGGTTGGTGAAGCTGGGGAAATCGCCGATCAGACTTTCGAA
>JAQGHM010000322.1 GCA_028291615.1 Phycisphaerales bacterium
ACGAGCGCAGCCTGCAAAACGCCTTCCTCCGCCTCCTCCGCCACTACGACCACCTGAAAAAACACCACGACACCCGCCCCACCACCCCCGAAGAAACCTGCCCCCGCGAACGCGCCTACACACCCCCCGCGCCACCCCCTCCAACCGCCACCCCGCAATCCGCAATCGACGATCACAGCAATCACGCATTACCAAACAAACCCACCGAACCCCCAATTCCAACCCCCAATCCACCATCAGCACTCGCCCAGACCCCAGAACCGACGAACAAACCCACTCAAACCCAATCCACTGCGACCCGCGCCGCGCTCCCCCTTCTCTTCATCCTCAGCGTCCTCTGCGCCTCTGCGATGAATCCCACCCGCGCTGGTACAATCGCCGCGGCTTCGTCCCATGAGAATCAAATGAACCGCACCGCAATCCCCCCCATCACCCGCCGCCATTTCCTCCATCACACCGGCGGCGGTCTGGGTGCCCTCGCCGCCTCCTACCTCCTCTCCCAAGACCTCGCCGCCGCCGCGACGCCCGCCACGCCCCGCCCCGATCTCAACGGCGGCCTCCACCATCGCGCCAAGGTCAAACGCGTCGTCCAGCTCTTCATGAACGGCGGCGCCAGCCCCATGGACACCTTCGACTATAAGCCGCGCCTCGCACAACTCCACGGCCAACCCTTCGACCCCGGCGGTGGCGCGCTGGTCGAGGCCGTCACCAGCACCCCCGGCAAGGTCATGAAGAGCCCGTTCGAATTCAAACAGCACGGCGACTCCGGCCGCTGGGTCAGCAGCGTCTTCCCGCAGATCGCCACCCGCGTCGATGACCTCACCTTCCTCATGTCCATGGCCAGCAAGTCCAACGTCCACGGCCTGGCCAGCTACATGCAGAACACCGGCTTCATCCTCCCCGGCTTCCCCGCGATGGGCGCGTGGATCAGTTACGGCCTCGGGCGCCTCAACGACACGCTCCCCGCCTTCGTCGTCCTGCCCGATCCGCGCGGCCTGCCGTACAACAACCAAAGCAACTTCTCCAGCGCCTTCCTCCCCGCCGCACACTCAGGCGTCATCGTCCGCGCCTCCGACCCCACCCCCATCAGCGATCTCCTCCCACCCAAGGACGCCAAAGAGATCACCCCTGCCAGCGAAGCCGATGGCCTCGCCCTCCTGCGCACGCTCAACGCCCGCCATCTCGCCGCCCACCCCGGCGACTCCCGCCTCGACGCCCGCATCGAATCCTACGAGCTCGCCGCCCGCATGCAGACCAGCGCGCCCGAGCTCCTCGACCTCACCGGCGAAACCGAAGCGACGCGAAAACTCTATGGGCTCGACGACAAGACCACCGAAGACTTCGCCCGCCGCTGCCTCATCGCCCGCCGCATGCTCGAGCGCGGCGTCCGCTTCGTGCAGGTCTGGAGCGGCCCCGCCGGCGCAGCCAAAAACTGGGACAACCACGCCGACATCAACACCGAGCTCCCCTTCATGGCCAGCAAGATCGACCGCCCCACCGCCGCCCTCATCCAGGATCTCAAAACCCGCGGCCTCTTCGAAGACACCCTCTTCATCTGGACCACCGAGTTCGGCCGCATGCCCTTCTCACAAGGCCAGAACGGCCGCGACCACAACGGCGGCACCTTCGTCACCTTCCTCGCCGGCGCAGGCCTCAAACCCGGCATCGCCCACGGCCAATCCGATGAATGGGCCTGGCGCGCCCAGCAACCGATCTACTGCTACGACCTCCACGCCACCATCCTGCACCTGATGGGCATAGACCACACGAAGCTGACCTTCCGCCATAACGGAATCGACCGAAGACTCACCGATGTCCACGGCGAAGTTATCCACGAAATCCTTGCATAGCGGGGTATAATGTCCGCCATGAACCTCCTAATCGCCAGGGGCGGCCTCGAAGGGTCTGACGTCCTCGCCTTCCTCCTGTCCGCCGGCATTCTGCTTGTCATTGTTCTGATCGTTATTGCGAAGCTCCGCGAGGCCATCGCCCCGCGCCGGATTGGCAATCGGATGAAGCGATTCTTCGGGCCCGACGTCAAGTTGCTTCAGGCCCACGAGAAAACGTTTCCCGGATGGGATCTCGGCTCGCTCAGCCGCGCCGTCGCGAGTTTCGTCGACGAATGTTGCGAAAGCTCTCAGCGGCTAGGCTCAGTCGCCGTTGCCTGTTCGATCCAGCCCTTGATCCCGACGGAACAGGAAAACGCGCTCGCCCGCGCCAAGCCCGTGACCCTGACCTACGAGCGCCTTCCGGTGGACGTCGAGCGCGATGAATCCTTCGTCTCCAACGCCCTCTATTTCGCGATCACGCGGCCGGACGTGACCGCACAGGCTCGGGCGGCGAGCGGCCGGGTCAGCACCGGCCATTTTACGCTCGATCCGCGCGGCGGCGGCGGCGGCTCGACCCGCGCTGCCTCGGCTCCAGCCGCGCGCGAACGCATCGCGATCTTCCTGGCAAAGGACACCGTCAGTGTCGGAGCCGCCGAACACGAACTCTTCGATTCCGACGAAGGCGGCCGCGCCCCGCAGGCGACCGCGTCCCGCCTGCTCCTCAGCATCGCCTGTCGGTCCCGCGAGGTCGCCGATTTCTTCTTCGCCGAGATCGAGCGCCGGCGACAGGCGCTGAGCATCTACCGCGGCAAGGTGATCGAGCCCGTGATCAACCACGGCGGCGTGCAGTCGATTGCCTTCCGCAAGCTAGAGCCGATGAGCGCGCAGGAACTCGAACTCCCCGACACCGTGAAACAATTAATCGACAACTCCATTGTCGCCTTCTACGAATCGCGCGACACCCTCCAGTCGATGGGTGTCGAGCTTAAGCGCGGTGTCCTCTTCCACTCCCCGCCAGGCACCGGCAAGACCTCTATCTGCCGCTATCTCGCCGGCCTCCTGTCCAACTTCACGGTCTGTTTCGTCAGCGGCCGGCGACTCCTCTACCCGCGCGAGCTCTGCCGCATGGCCCGATACCTCCAGCCCGCCATGCTGGTCTTCGAAGACATCGACCTCATCGCCCAGGAGCGCGACACGAACGGGCTGGCGACCATCCT
>JAQGHM010000352.1 GCA_028291615.1 Phycisphaerales bacterium
TACGCCTGGCATCACGGCAACGTCCACTACGTCAAAAAAGGCCTCGGCGACCCGCTCGTCCTCATCCACAACATCTACCCCGGCGCCGATCACCAGGAGTTCGAGCACAACATCAGCGAGCTCGCCCGCCACTTCACCGTCTACGCGATCGACCTCCTCGGTTTCGGCCAGTCCGACGCGCCCCGACTCAAGTACACGGCTGATATATACGTCGATCTCATCACCGATTTCCTGCGCGATGTGATCGACGAGCCCGCCGCGGTCATCAGCGCCGGGCTGAGCTGTGCCTATGTTGCTGACGTCGCCCTCCGTGCGCCCGATCTTTGCACTCGCCTGGTCTTCGTCTGCCCGCGCTCCGAGCCGACGGGCCTCGATTCCCCGCGCTGGTTTGCGCCCTTGCGCCGCCTCTTCCTCACCACGCCGCCGCTCGGTTCAGGGTTCTACGAGACCATGGCCGGCGACGCCGAGCTGGGCATTTTCCTCCGCGGTTGTTTTTATCGCCCGCGCCAGGTCACGCCCGAGCTGATCGAGCGCCTGCGGGAGAACTCCCGCCGCCACGGCACGATTCACTCTTACGCTGCGCTGGTCACCGGATACCTCGACAAGAACATCCTCGAGCTCCTCCCTCGCGTTGAAACGCCCATCCTCCTCGTCTGGGGACGCCACGCCTATCCCACGCCCGTCGAGCACAGCGTCCGCCTTCTGGCCATCACGCGCAACAGCCGCCTCGAAGTTATCGAAAATGCCGGCGCCTGGCCGCACTTCGAGCAAAGCGCAATCGTCAACAAGCTCATCGAAGACTATCTTCAAGGCGACGTGCCGGAAGAACCCGCCGGCGCACACCCCCCCGAATCCGCCCGCGCCACCCCTTGAAACCGCGGCTGTATAGGGTGGGCTTCGCCTAACTTGCGCCTAAGTGGCTGTCCCACCTCATGCCAGCACAGGGTTACAAACACCCCGCTCCTTTGGAGTGGCCGCGCGCGATCTCCCCGGTTTAAGCTCTTCCTCAGTTCAACCGGGAGGACGAACAATGACTCTGCAAAATCAAATCATCGCGACAACGTCTGCTTCCACGACCGCGCCCCATGACCAGGTCCGCCTCCACGAGCCGTTCCTCAGCAGCGCCTGGCACAGCATCAAAAAGCTCTTCGGCTTCGCAGTCTGGGTTCTTACAGGCTTCGGTCTCCTCGGCCACCTCGTCGGCCGCAAAAACTCGAAGAGCCGGACAGAAGAAATCGTCATCTACTGCGTCCCGCGCTCCTTTTTCCTCTGGGCCATCATCCTGACCGGCTTCATCGCAGCGGCCTGCCTGCGGCACTATCCGCAGACCGCCGTCCTCTGGGGGTGGATCTACATCTGGGTGCTGCTCTATACCTTCGTGACGCTCCTCTTCGACGTCAGCACGCCGCGATTCCTGCTCTGGGCCGGCATCTTCACGCTCGTCTGGCTGACCTCTAAGTACCTCGAAGACGTCCGCGACATGTACCTGCTGAGCGGCGCCTTCGACCACATGCGCAGCCTCCGCCCGACCCTCAGCGCCGGTTTTGCCAGTGTGGTCAGTTGGCTGCTTCTCTTCCCCTGGATCGGCGGCCTCTTCCACAGCTTCAGCCGCGGCCGCAAGACCTTCAGCCCCAACAGCATCGAGGAATGGTTCCTCGGCGAAGGACGCGAGATCCTCGACCGCAACGGCCTCAAGTTCCGCAGCCGCTACCGCGACCTCTTCGAGTCCCTTCTGGGCCTTGGCGCAGGCGACCTCGAAGCGGTCGATAACAACCAGCAGGTCGTCAAGCGCTGGGAGAGCATCCTCTTCCTGTTCTTCGTCTGGCGACGACTAGACCAGGTCCTTCATCAGCGCGCCGCGGTGATGGAAACGTCGTCGAGCAATCCGGTCCCTGTCCCGACTCAATCGATGGCATCCTGACGCGGGAGACCGTTATCCTCTTTATGATGGTGAAACAGGCAAGCTCAGCGTAAGATCGCCACTCTCCTGCGGAGGGCTTCCACGTTGCGACTCCTGCCCTTAATGCGCCTCTTGTCGTTCTTACTATGCCTGGCGCAAGCCACCGCCGCGCCCGCCGGGTCGCCGTTTGTTCCGCTGGGCGCGCTCGATGGTCCGGCCGGAACCAGCGCCGCGTTCGCGATCGCGCCGGATGGGTCGGCCGTTTACGGCACCTCCTCCCGCAGTGCTGACGGGCGCGACGGGTTTCGATGGACCCGCGCCGCCGGTATGACGCCCCTCAACCTTGGCGATTTGGGAGCTAACGGCTATGTGCGGGGGGCATCCGTCGATGGAAACGTCGTCGTCGGCACGCGAACTCCCGTCGGCGGGTTCTCCACCGCGTTCGTCGCCAGTTCGGGCATCGTAACGTCCTTGGCGCCGCTCCCCGGGTATACCGACGTGAATCTCAGCGCCAATGCGATCTCCGGGGATGGATCAGTCGTGGTCGGGATGCAGATCGCAACCGATCCCATGGGGCGCGGAAGTTTCCAGGCCGTCCGGTGGGTGAACGGCCTCCCCGCGTCGCTCGGCACCACAGGCAATGGGGAATTGCGATACAGTTTGGCCTACGGGATATCCCGCGACGGCACGACCGTGGTCGGCGGAATCGCCACCAGTACGCTGGCCGACAGCGGGTTCCGCTGGACGCAGGCGACTGGCATCGTGCCCCTCGGCAGGCTGCCCGGCTACACCTACTCGACCGCCAGCGTGATCTCCGCCGACAATTCGATCATCACCGGCACCCTCATCCGCGATGTCGATGGTGACGGGACGGCCGAGGAGTACCAAGCCGCGCGGTACGTCAACAACACGATCCAGCTTCTTGGCGACCTCCCGGGCGGACCGCTCTTCAGCGTGGCGCACGCGGTGTCCGCCGACGGGTCCGTGGTCGTCGGCCGCTCCGCGGTCGGTGGGACGGCGCCAGAGGGAGACGATCGCGCGTTCATCTGGGACGCCGCACACGGCATGCGCGACCTCGCCGACGTGCTTACCGGGCTTGGCGCCGACTTAGCCGGTTGGAAACTGACCATCCCTCGCGCGATCTCCGACGACGGTTTCACGATTGCCGGCGTGGCAATCAATCCCGCGGGGCGCGAAGAGGCGTTTGTCGCCACCGTGCCCGAGCCAGGTGCGGGTGCGGCGGCGGCAGTCCTTGCATTCATGGCGATGGCGCGTCGGGCGACCCCGCGGAGACGGTAGCGGCGCTCGCGATGGTGATCCGAGTACCCGTGAGCGCCAATATTTGCCTGGCCGGCGCGGTGGAAGTCACCGCTTCCTGATCCGACAGGCGAAGCACTTGTACGCCTGCTGACCTGATAAATTGTCGAAGTATCGATCGTCAGTCAGCGCGTTGGCGGCGTCGGCATAACGCGGCGCCGCCACCTCATCGCCAACCCGTTGCGCCGGCCCGAACGAGTTGGGCACGAAGATCGTGTCGGCGCGGATTCCTTCCCAGAAGAGCGCCGTTCCCGTCACCGATCCGCGCGGGCTTTCCACGACCACCTCGTCCCCATCCGCCACGCCCGCCTGCTTCCCCGTATCGGGATGCACCTGGATGAGCCGCACCCCGTTCATCCGTTTGCCAATTTCCGTCCACTGCGTCACGCCAGCGAAATGCACGACGCTGGGCCGGCCGATGATCCCCATCAGCGGGAACTGCTCGTGCACTTTGCCGTCCGATGCCGCACCGATCACTACCGCCGGCGTCAGCGCCTGCGGATTGATCGGATTGCGCACCAGCCGCCCCGTATACGCGATCGACGGCTGCCGCCCCGTCACTTCCGGATGCGTGTAAAAGGCCGGCAGCGCGTGGTGACCCGCCGGCGCAAGCTTGGCTTCAAGTTCCGCGGTGAAAACCTCCACCTTGCCGCTGGGCGTCAAGAATCTCTTGCCCCGATTGCCCGGGTTCAACGACTCCGCCGCGGCGTACCAGGACGGGTGATTCAGGTACAGCGTGCTCACGCCCGGATGATCGACCGTCGGGCAAGGCCACCGCAGCGGCTCGGCCCGCGCCTCCATCCGCGCCTGCGTCATTCCGCCCATCCCCGGCGTGAGCGCGACGAACGTCGCCCACAGCTTACGGTAATCCTTCCACTCCGCCGGGAACGCGTCCGTCCAATACGCCGGCGGCTGCTTCGTATCCGCCTTCGCCATCGCATGCGCCAGGTCAATCCAGATTTCCCAGTCGGGCCTCGACTCCCCGACGCGCTCCACCGCCTGCTTCTGCCAGCGGATCGCGCGATCGTCCCGCCGCATATAGACAGTCTCCATCTCCAGGCCGCTGCATGCGGGCAGGATGATGTCGGCGTAATACGCGGCCTCCTCCATGAACAGCCCCGTGTAGACGTAGAACTCGAGCTTACGGTACGCCTCGGCCACCTTGGTCGTGTTGGCCGACCCGAGCAGCGGATTGCCGCAGGTCATCACCGCCTTGAGCGGATACGGCTTGCCCGTCAGGATCGACTCGGCGAAGTAGTCCGGCCCGACCGGCAGCGCGACCTCTTTATCCGGCGTGCGCACCTTCAGCGGCGGCAGGTGCAGGTCACCGGGCCAGGTGTTGTGCATGAAGTTGCACCCGCCACCCGCAACGCCGATGTTCCCCGTCACCGCCGCGAGGAACGTCAGCACGCGGTATGTGTCGAACGCCCCGAGCTGATGCGAGATGCCGGCGTTGCAGAAGATCGCCGCCGGCTTGGTGGTGGCGTAATCGTGCGCGATCTGCTTGATCTTGGTCGCGGGCACGCCGGTCACACCTTCCGCCCACTCCGGCGTGTAACCGTTGTCGGTCAGGTGCTTCTGCAACTCCGCAAACCCCAGCACCCACTTGGCGACGAATGCCTTGTCGTACAGCTCGCCTGTCACGATGTGGTGCAACATCGCCAGCGCCAGCGCGAGGTCGGTGTGCGGCTTGGGCGCGATCCAATCGTCCGCCTGAGCCGCGGTCGGCGTCTTGCGCGGGTCGACCACCACGAGCTTTGCTCCGCTCTTCGCCCGGCCGCGCAGCAGGTACGCGAACGTCACCGGGTGAGTCTCAGCCTGATTCGTCCCCAGGAACAGGAAGTACTTGCTCGCGCCCAAGTCTTCCGCGCCAGTCGCGCCGTCCGTGCCGTAGCCGTTCGTGAAGTTCCCGAGTCCGAACGTCGCCGCCAGCGCGTCGCCGCCGGCATCATTGCAGACCGGGCCGACGTCGGTGTCGTTCGGACTTCCCAGCAACGTGAAGAAACGACCGACCAGCGAACCGGTTCCGCGCGGCAGCCGACCCGACGTTTTGTTCGCGATCGCCCGCGCCTCTCCCGCGTCGCGCAGCGCCAGGAACTTCCGCGCGATCGTCCCCAGCGCCTCGTCCCACGAAACCGGCTCGAACTTCGAATCCGCCGACCCCTTCGCCCCGCCCACGCGCTTCAGCGGGCGCGTGAGCCGATGGCGGTTGTACACGAGCTGCGCCATCATTGGCCCCTTCACGCACAGCCCCCCCGCCTGCACCGGATCCGCTTGCTCACCGGTAATGTCGATCACCCGCCCTGCCTTCAAATGGACCTTTAGGCGACAGTTCGAATTACAGAACTGGCACGCGGAATCCACCACGGTGTCCGCCCCCAGCGCCGCCGAACCGAACGTGAAGTCAAACTCGCCAAGGCCCGGCGGCGGCGCGTCTTTGGGATAGTTGCCCCCCGTCCCCGCTGCCGCCTCTCCAAGCGCGACGCCATATGCGCCCGCCACACCAGCCACCGACCCGCGCAACACCTCGCGCCGCGAAACGCCCCGCTGCTCTTCTCGATCCGGCATGATTTACTCCGGGCTTTGCCACCAACGCGCAGTTCCCTGGCGCGGGCTAACATACCCGAAGCATGACAACGGTCAAATGAACGTTAGATCGTTTCTACTTCACCTGTAGCGTAAGCGGTCGATCTTGCGGCCACGCGACCCGCCGCCGGTTCGCCGGCGGATGTCGGACGACGCGCCAAAGTCGCTTTGCGGTTTCGCCGTCCATCACCGACGGGAAGGTTCGGCCCGTCCGCGGCGGAACGACAGGCCCACCACGGCGGCCGCGGCGAGGCCGATCATGCCCGGCTCGGGCACGGCGACCGTCAGGGGCGCGAACGAGACGTAATTCGGCTCGCCGGCAACGGTGATCGTCGGCTTGTTCGCGAGCGTGTTGCTCCCGGTGGAGGTGTCGGAGTTGAACGAGAATCCGCCGTTAACCGAACCGAAGCTGCCGACGATCGGCGACGAGCCGGTCGATCCCGCGTTGACCACGAACGAGCCCGTCAGCATGATCGCATCGGCGTTGGCGCCCGCGTAGAGGCCGGCTGCCAGGATTGGCCGGACGTCGGTCAGACGGTTGTTCGTCCCCGCGCCGACGGACGTGCGGGTCCCGGCTGAAAAGCCGGGGGCACCGTTCCAGGCGTCGGTGACAGTGCTTAAAGCGGCATCGGCGTTGAAGGAAACCTTGACCGAGTTGGCGGCATCGTCCAGGAGGCTGAAACTCAGCGAATTGATGCCGTCATAACCCGCGGTCGTCGCGGTCGGATGCGCCGTCCGCGTGTTGATCGTCTTGGTCCCGTTCGTCGTGCCGGTCTGCGCGAGTTGAACGACCATCTCGTAGAAGACGGTCTGCCCAGCGCTGGCGGTGACCGTGTCCGAGAACGGCCCCGCCTGATTAGTGCTGCCGAGCATCTTGACGTTGACCAGGGGCGCGGCGGTCGCCGCACCAGCAATTCCGACGGCGACGATCGCCGCGATTAAAGCATTTCTGAAAATCCGCATGATCCAAACATCCTTTCGAATTCGATCCCGGCGCGCCTTTGGTGCGCCACTTCTCCCACTCACTCACACATTAAAACTTTTGAGTTACATCTGGTCGTAGCCGCTCCCGGCGAGTCCGATGCCGTAGAACAATCCCAACGCCGCGACGTCGTTGCCGTCGATCTTGCCGTCGCCGTTGGTGTCGCCGTACGCCCACGGGTTCCCGGACGACGCGCCGTTGTCGAACGCCAGGCCCATCAGGGCCACGTCGTTGCCGTCAACCACCCCATCCAGGGTGAAGTCGGCGACGTACGTGTACTTGATGATCACGTCGTTGCCGTCGCCGCGGAGCGGTTCGACGGCAGACCCCACGGTCCAGTTCGAGAACTGGCCGATCGTGTTGCCCAAATCGGCGTTCCACGCGACCGCCAGGGCGTTGACTTCCTGACCGTTGTCGATGGCCGACTGGGCCGCCGATGACGAGGTCAGGCCCAGTCCCGTCCACGCCCCGCCGGCCCGACCGATGGCCGCAAGCGCCGCCACCGCGGCCGGTCCGCTGTTGTGAACGATCAAGTCATTGTCGCGAAGGTCAAACTTCGACCCCGAGATGATCGACAGCAATGGCGCCGCCCCCGTCGTGGTGCCGAGCACCAGGACCACGTGGCGGTCGTGTCGCCGGGTGCTGCCGAGCGACGACACCGTCAATCCAGCGCCACCGTTCAGGTCGAGGCCGCCCAGGTGCACCAGGAGCGTGCCCGCCGGTGCGACCGTCACCTGCGCCGCCCCCCCGCTGGCGACAATGATCGGGGCGTCGGCCCCGGGATCGGCGACGATCGTCGTCGCCCCGGTCACGGTCAACTTGTGCGTACCCGCGTCCCACGTCGCCACGCTGGACGGCGACACCCACGCCGGCAGGCCCGTCGCGTCCGCCTTGGTATAGTTGAAGGTCACGCGCGGGGCTTGGTAGGTGCTGCCCGCGCCATCGACAATGCCAAAGCTCGTGCCCGTGTAGGTCGCGGCGACCGTGGCATCCTCGGGCGTGAACACGAGGCGGAACTTCACGCCGGTGTTAAGGTCATTCTTGAGCAGGTCGAGCGTCGCGGGATCGGCATTGGCGAGCGCCAAGTCCGTGAACGTGCCGCCAGGCTGATTGGCGTCAAACATGAACGAGCCCAGCAGATGCTTGGCGCCGAACTGGCCATTCAGCCCTTCGGTCGCATCGGCCGTATTAAAGGTCAGCGCCGTGTTGGCGCTGCTGATATCAGTGGTGGAGTCGTCGACAAGGTACACGTTCACGCCACCTGAATGCGTGAAGCTTGCCGGGGCGTTGATCGTCCCGAGCAGGATCGAATTGATCGTGCCGATCGTCTCGCCCCCCGGAAGTGTGAAGCTGAGTCCGGCGGTGTTGAAGTCGGCGACGCCGAATGACGCACTGGCGGCCGCGCCCGAACCCTCGACATTGAAAAAGTTCTTGCCGTTGGGGGCGGTGCGGGGACCGGCCGGTTGCACGGTCGCCACGTCGCCCGCCTGTTGCGCGAGGTTAGTCGTGCGGACGTCGTGGATCGTGACCCGCTCGGTCGTGGGGGCAACGAGGCTTGCCACGTGACCCAGGCCCCCGACGACCTGCGGATTGCTGATCGTGACGGTGAAGAACTTGTCCGCCGAGATCGTGGCGGTGTTGGCGATCGCGATCGTAAACGACGCCTGCGTCGCGTTGGCGGCAAAGTTAAGCGTGCCGCTGGCCGCGGCGGTGAAATCGGTGCCGGCGATGGCGGACCCGTTGACCACGCTGTACGCAACCGTCGCCGCGTCGCTCAGGTCGGCGCCGCTGCGATCAACCGTGATCGTCGCCGTGCCCCCCTTGTTCACCGTGATGCTCGACACGTCCAGCGCGAAATTCTCGACAACCGCGAGCGACTTTTCCGCGATCAGCGTAAGCTGCGGCTTCTCCGCGCCGCCCGCGAATGAGGAGTTGCCCTCCCAATCGGCCGCAACCCCGCTGCCGGTGGACGGCGTGATGACGAAGCGGATCGGCGTCTTAGCGTTCAGGGCCGACGTCAGGGCCGACTTCACGCTCGCCGACAGGTTGTCGAAGATGAAATCGTTGAAGCCGACGACGTTGTTCGTGAACGTCGTCGACCCAACCAGCAGCGGCGTACCCTGCCCGCCGATGACGCTCGGACCGGTATTGCCGTCCGCGCCGGTGCTCGTCGTTCCGTCAGGACCGAGGTAACGGTACGAGGGAGTCACCAAGGGCGCGTCGCCGTCCGCGGTCAGGATGTAGACGTCGAACGAACCGGGCTTGCCGCCAAACGAACCGCCCGTCGCCGTGTTGAACAGGCTGAGCTTGACGCTGTCGACCGTGCTCGTGTTGTACCCCGTCGGGAAGACCGACGACCCGGTCGAGAACTCGATGAACGGCATGACCGGGCCGACGTTGGCGCCGCTGCCAAAACCATTGGTGGACGACGGGGAGAATGCGATGAATCCGTTGGGCTGCGAGATGCCGCCGCTCAGGAGTTGCACCGAGTAGCTGGGCGTCCCGGTGGGCAGGTCCACACCGTTGGTGGCAGTCACGGCGTTGTCGGTGATCGCCAGCGCCGCGGTCGTGATGGTCCCGAGTACGCCCGCGCTGTTGGGATTTGAGAGGGTCAGCTTGACCGTCCGCGTCCCCGCGAACGTCTTCACGTTCAGGAGCGGCACGACGAACGTTTTGGACGTGTCGTTGACGTTGAAGGTCAGCGTACCAGAGGTCGTCGTGTAATCCCGGCCGGCCAACGCCGCTCCATCAACGTTCGCGTTGGACGCATCGCCGAAGTGGACGCCATCGCTGGTCGCGTACTTGATCGTGGTCGTGGCAGTCGCCGGCTTGCTCAGGTTCACGGTAATCGTGGCGGTTCCGTCAGCCTCGTTGGCGGTGTAGGTGGCGGAACTGAAGTCGATGCTCGGACCATCGACGACGGTCAGCGTCGCCGACGATGGCGCCGTGCTCTTGCCGTTGCTGTCGGCCGCTACGGCGTAGTAGGTGAACGTCCCGGCGATGTTGCCCGTGATCCCGCGCGTGAACGTCGTGCCGCTTTGCGTGCCCGCGCCGACCAGCGTGTCGCCGCCGACTTGGAGGCCCGCAGTGCCGTTGCTCTCGAGATAAAAGTTCACACCGGTGATCGAGCCGGTCCCGCCGGTCTCGACGACGTTAGTCACGGTCAACGTCGTCGAACCCCCAATGGCGATCGGACTGGGCGCGATGCCGAACGAGCCGATCGAGGGCGTACCGGTGACTGTCGCGTCGACTGCCGTGCCGTTGACGACCAGGTCGTCGGCCGTGGTGTTGGCGACGTCGAAGAGATACCAGGAGCCGCCGCTCCCGCCACTCAGCGGCACGATCGCAAAATTAACGACCGTCCCGCCCGCCAGGTTCTGCAACCCCGCGACGCCGCTCAGGTCGATCCCCGTAAGCGTCGCCCCCGACGAGGTAGAGTTGGCAAACGTGAGGGTCGTGATGTCCGTGAAGGCGCCGCCGTTGATCTGGTACGCCAGGACGCCCGTCGCCGGACCACTGGAACTCCGGCGATAGCTGTCGTCGATCGAGGTGAATGAGACCAGCTTGCCGGCCGCGACGGTCAGGCCGAATGTTGCGGCGTGGGTTGCATCCGCCGAGTTTGCCGCCGTCCAGCCTAGGCCGCCCCACGCGCGGCCAGCGGCGGTTCCCGTCGTTAAAACCCCACTGCCGCGGGTCAGGCCCAGCGAATTGGCGACGCTGGCGTCAACAGTATTCGCCGCCAGAGGCGACGCGCCGTAACCGCTGGTCGCGTGGACATCCCATCCGAGCAATGCGGTCAACAGGCGGCGCGGCTCCATCGCTTCGACGGCCACCGCAACCACGCGCCGGACACGGATGTCCGATTTCGCTCGAACAAGACGAGAAGAACGACAAAAAAATTTCGACAGCATGCATTTCCTTCCATCACAAAATTGCGCGGCCATTCGCCACGAGCGCAAACACGGCGTCCGAGCGCCACACACACTGGTGACACCCACGACGCGTCGACCACTGTTCGGTCACATTTGACCGACGGGGAGTATGGGAAGTTTGTGTTGAGCCCTCATGAATCGAACGTCTTAGCCCAGTAAATTTTTTCAATAAGACGAGTTGGTTGCGGCTTAATCCATATATAAGCGCTGTTGCCGGATCGTCCGGGGAATTCATTCCGTAATCGTCAGGCTGGTTCCGTTCACGTAACGCGCCTTCGCCTCGGCGGAAAACTCCGCCACGTCGATGGTCGTGTTTTTGGGCACCCAAAGCGACGGGTTCATTCCGGTCGACGCGTCGAGCGTCTCGACGTGCCCGTCGAAGAAGACTGCGTTAAACCGATAGCTGCCGACGGAAACACCGATCTCCCGGCTACCGTGCCGCATTGCATAGACGATCGGTTTCTGAATGGTGGGAGTGTGGAGGAACGACCGCGTAAAGGCGCTCCACGGACCATCATCCGCATACTGGCCGCCGGGAGAAGTTCCGGAATTATCATAACCGAGGTTGTAATCCGGCGCGGAGGTATCGTTGTTGGTCCACCTCGCCCCGTCGCTCATGAAGATTTTCGAGCTTGACACGCCGACGGCGGTGATCTTCGGGCGGTAGCTGCCGGTATCGATAAACCCTTGAAATCTCGAGATGTCGGGGCTCGGTTTTTGATACGCATATTGAAAATTCGCCGCGGTGATATACGAGATCATCTTCGTCGTCACCTTGACCGGCGACGTGGAGAACGCTGCCATCGGCACGTCGTTGTCCGGGCACTGGAACGGCGGGTAGTTGCACAGGTAATCGAACCGCTCGGTGCGGTCCGCGAGCGACGGGCCCTCGTTGAAATTCGCGCCCATTAACTTGGCGACCGGCGCAGCCCAGTCCCACGTCTGGCAAACAGACGGACAATTATTGTCGCCGAAGCCCGTCCCCACCACCTTGAGAAACGCGCCCGAACTCCAGGCGTTGCCGACGATTGCGCCCTTGGATTCCAGCGCGTACATCTGCATGACCGTCCCGATCTGCCGCAGGTTCGACGAGCAGACCACCGTGTTGGCCGCTTTTCGCGCCTTGCTCAACGCCGGCAGGAGAATCGAGATCAACAGCGCGATAATCCCGATCACCACCAGCAACTCGACAAGGGTAAAACCACAGCGCCGGCGCGGTGGCGACGGTCTGCGGGTGTACTTCGAGATATTCGTCATGAGCGACTTCCTATTCTGCGCGATCCTTTGGTTGTTCTTTTGAGCGAGCGCGCTTCGTTGGCGGTGAGTATTCGTCTTGTTTGGGAGGCAACTTGGCTCCGGCCGCCGGCGAGGGGTTGTGGCCGACGACAAGCCGGCCGCAATCGGTGCAGAAGGTCGGCCCGGACTTGCCGGCGAGTTCGTTTAATAGCACCCAGGTGGGGCTCTTCTTGGTCCCGCCGTCCGCGGTCCAGTAGCATGCTTCAGCCGGAACCCCCGTCTTCTTGCCACTGTGCGGCGAGAGGATCGGCTGGGTCTCCCCGATCTTGTTCGTGTGCTCGAACGGCTTGCCCGTTTCGGTGCAGATGAACATCGTCTGAAACGCCGACGAGGGCGTATCGCTTTTGAGATTCGCGTAACCGACGAACCCGCTGATGGCGAGCAGGAGCACGGCCGCGATAACCGCGATCAGCTTCCCCGTGGAACTTTCGAGTAAACGACGCAACTGCTCTAACAAACTGAACTCCAATCCTGAAAGCGCGGTATCCGCGCGCAGATGAAGCCGGCACTAAGGCCGTTTCCAAAACAGATGAAGGTGGATTCCCCTGCCGTGCCGCCCGGGGATCGGGCAGGCGTTCCCCACAAGGTATGTCGTCGTCGTCGCCCGCCAGGAATGGCACAGGCTCCGCGCACTTCTCCAAAGCTCATCACAAAAGCTCCAACTTTAGCGCGGTTGGAGTTATGTAATGATCAATCGAACAGGTAATGCAGCAGTATGCTTAACGGCGCCTCGCGGTCAACAGGTGGCAATGAATTGCCAATCCGTGCCGCGCGACCATTCAGCCCTACGGCCGATACAAGTTACCCAGATCCGACCATAACAATGGCATGTTCGGATTTCGCGTCAGATTCTGGGCTGCTGCGCTCTTCTTATAGTCCGGCGGATCGACCGGATTGCCCGATCCGTCAACATATTCACTCTCCCAGGTCTTTACGGTCATCGCGTTTTGCGGCGAGCGAAGGTTCTTCGTGATCGACTTCAGCACCGTGTTGCTGGCGTGGCCGTCGACGAACAGGATGTTTGCCCCGCCGTTATGACGAAGGGCCGGGTTCGCCTCGGTCTTATCGTTCACTTCCATCGAGAATTGGCCGTTCTCCCACTGACTGTCGATCGGGCCGGTCAGGTCAAGCGAAACACCGTCTCCAAACATCACGTATTCTGACGACTGACGGATTTCGGTGATCTTCGCCTGAGACGCGGGGCTGTTATGCCGCAGCATCGAATTCATCTTGAACGTGCGCGAGAACTCCTTGGTCGTGTCCTGCCCGCCGGTGTATTTGCCGCCGTCAAACGAATCGTAAACTTCGCACTGTTTGTACTTCTTATAATTCCGACCCGCCGCCACCCCGGTGCGGGCGCTGTTGTCTTCGGTCGCCTGCAGGTACGGGTCCAGCGCGTTGAACCACAGGCACTGTTCTCCGAGCGTCGTCGTTGGATAGGGCAGGTACTGCTTGTTCTCGCCAGCGTACATCGCTGTCGCCTGCCCGAGTTGGCGCAGGTTGCTCAGGCACGCCATCGTCTTCGCAGAGTTTCGCGCCTTGGATAGCGCAGGCAGCAGGATGCTGATCAGCAGGGCAATGATCCCGATGACCACCAGCAGCTCGACCAGTGTAAATGCGGCGCGCTTCATACGTCTCATATCAGCCTCTCCAAGTGGCGCGGTCTGCGCAGCGGGAGGAAAAGGACGGATCCATACGGAGCAGTTCGACCGCTCGGCAAAATCATGCACCCGGATATTCACGCCGCGTGAACGTGTGACGAATCACCCGCAAAGCCAACGGGGAACTTACCACATCCGCCCCTTCCCACCAAAAACAAATTCTATAATTTCACAGAATCAAAAGCGCGCGACGCGGCTTTGATTGTGGTGTCGATTACATCTTCCCCATGTGCCAGCGAGACGAAAACCGCCTCGAACTGCGACGGCGGCAGGTGAACCCCATGGTCCAGCATCGCGTGGAAAAATCGAGCGAACGCTGCCGTATCTGACGCGGTCGCGTCCGCATAATTCAGCACCGGCTTATTCGAAAAGAACATTCCGACCATCGACCCAATCTGGTTCAGCGCCACGGGCACCCCAGCGGCCGCGGCGGCTTCCGCCAGCCCACCTGCCAACCGACTGCTGCACTCCTCAAGCGATTCGTAAGCGCCCGGCTCTTCCAGGATCTCCAGCGTCGCCAAACCCGCCGCCATCGCCAGCGGGTTGCCACTTAAAGTGCCCGCCTGGTAAACCGGCCCCGATGGCGAAATCTTTTCCATAAGCGCCGCCGGTCCCGCGTAAGCAGCACACGGAAGCCCACCGCCGATCACCTTGCCCACACAGGTCAGGTCGGGGCGAATCCCAAATCGAACCTGCGCGCCGCCCCAAGCCACGCGAAAACCCGTCATTACTTCGTCGAACAGGAGCATCGCCCCATGCTTTGTGCAAAGATCCCGAATTCCCTGCAAATATCCCGCAGCAGGCAGCACCAACCCCATATTTCCCGCGACGGGTTCGATGACCATGCAGGCGATTTGATCGCCGTACTGCTCGAAAAGGCGAGCGGTCCCTTCCAAGTCGTTGTAATGCACCAGCAAGGTATTAGCGGTCACGGATTGCGGCACGCCTGGCGAGTTGGGGGTGCCCAGGGTCAGCGCGCCGCTGCCGGCGGAGACTAGCAGGGAGTCGAGGTGACCGTGATAGCAGCCGATGCATTTGACGACCTTCTCGCGGCCGGTCGCCGCTCGGGCGAGGCGCAGGGCGGACATGACGGCTTCGGTGCCGCTGTTGACGAAGCGGAGCATCTCCATGCCGGGCAGGGCTGAACAGATCTTTTCCGCCAGCGTTGCCTCGGCCTCGGTTGGGGCTCCGAACGAGGTGCCCCGGCCGATTGCTTTGGACAGGGCCGCTACGACGCGTTCATTGGCGTGGCCGACGATCATCGGGCCGTAGGAGCCGATGTAGTCGATGTACTGATTTCCATCGACATCCGTCAGCAGACACCCCTCGGCCTCCTTGATGAAAACGGGGGTGCCACCCACCCCTTTGAACGCCCGGACCGGCGAGGAAACCCCCCCCGGCATGAGCTTCTGGGCCTTGAGGAAGGCGGCGGTGGAATTGACGGTAATCCGCGCGTTGTTGGCCATGGGTGCTTTGTCTCGAAACGGCCGCATCTTACGGCGGCGTGGTTTCGGCGGCAACGTTACAAAGGGATGAGCTAAGTTGCGAGATCGACAGGAGTTGAAAACGTAAAAAAACCGCGGTCAGGGGGAGGGCATCCCAGACCGCGGTCGGAGGGGAGAGTGAGAATCGTGAAGCTCGATGCTTCGCTTATACTTCTATTTACCTAGTCGGCATAAGTCAACCCAAAAATTTAGAATAAGTTGCCGACCTTAACGGGTTTTGCGCAAATGTTTAATATATAAGCTTCCGGGGGCTTTACAATCTGGATTACACGTTGGCGGAGTGTCAGGATTGACATGGGATCGGGCGCGCCTGTCGAAATGGCATGATCGGCCTCGTGAGAGTGCCGCCAGAAGTTTATGCGCCGCAACAGTTTAGCCGCTGACTTTCGCTGACAATTGATGGCACAATGTTTGCGTAGACTCAATCGCTTTACATTGCGCCCATCCGATCGGATGAGCGTTCTCTTTTGAGGAGCACACAATGGCGAAGATCATCGGAATCGACCTTGGGACGACCAACAGCGTGGTCGCCGTCATGGAGGGCGACCAGCCCAAGGTACTCATTAATTCACAAGGCAGCCGCCTGACCCCGTCGGTGGTGGCGTTTACGGACAAGGGGGAGATCCTGGTGGGGCAGACGGCCCGCCACCAGCAGATCACCAATCCCAAGAACACGATCTTCTCGATCAAGCGTTTCATGGGTCGCCGGCACAGCGAGGTGGCCCAGGAAGAGAAGATGGTGCCGTACGAGATCACCGGCGGCGCTGAAGAGATGGTGAAGGTCAAGGTGCGCGGCAAGGAATACACGCCCGAGCAGATCTCTTCGATGATCCTCCAGGAGTTGAAGAAGACCGCCGAGGCGTATTTTGGCGAGCCGGTGACCGACGCGGTCATCACGGTTCCGGCCTACTTCAACGACGCCCAGCGCAAGGCAACCAAGGACGCGGGCGAGATCGCGGGACTGAAGGTCCTGCGCGTGCTGCCGGAACCGACAGCGGCGGCGCTGGCGTATGGCTTGGATAAAAAGAAGAACGAGAAGATCGCCGTGTTCGACCTGGGCGGCGGCACGTTCGATATCTCGGTGCTGGACGTCGGTGACGGCGTCTTCGAAGTGCTGTCGATCAACGGCAACACGCATCTGGGCGGCGACGACTTCGACGAAGAGTTGATCAACTACCTGGCTGATGAGTTCAAGCGCAAGGAAGGCGTCGATCTCCGCAAGGACGCGATGGCCTTGCAGCGCCTGAAGGAAGCGGCCGAAAAAGCGAAGATCGAACTCTCCAACGCGATGGAAACGACGGTCAACCTGCCGTTCATCACGGCGACGGCCGAAGGGCCCAAGCACATGCAGGAGACGATCACGCGCAGCAAGTTCGAGCAGTTGATCACGCCGCTGGTCGAGAAGTGCCGCAAGCCGGTGCTCGACGCGCTGGCGGATGCGAAACTGAAGCCCGAGCAGATCGAAGAGGTCGTGCTGGTGGGCGGCTCGACGCGCGTGCCGATGGTAGCGCGGCTGGTGAAGGACCTGTTCAAGGGGAAGGAACCCAACCGCACGGTCAACCCGGACGAAGTGGTAGCCGTCGGCGCCGCGATCCAGGCCGGCATCGCCACGGGGCAGATGAAGGACATCCTGGTGCTCGACGCAACGCCGCTGTCGCTGGGCGTCGAGACCCTGGGCGGCGTGATGACCAAGCTGATCGAACGCAACACGACGATCCCGACGAGCAAGAGCGAGGTCTTCTCGACGGCGAGCGACAACCAGGACTCGGTGACGATCAACGTGCTGCAGGGCGAGCGCGAATTCGCCAAGGACAATCGCCTGCTTGGGCGGTTTGACCTGACCGGAATTCCGCCGGCACCGCGCGGCGTGCCGCAGATCGAGGTGACGTTCAACATCGACGTGAACGGCATCCTCAACGTGGCGGCAAAGGACCGCGGCACCGGCAAGGAAAACAAGATCACCGTGCAGAACGCGGGCGGCCTCTCGAAGGAAGAGATCGAGAAGATGAAGCGCGAGGCCGAGACCCACGCCAGCGACGACAAGAAGCGCCGCGAGACGATCGAGCTGAAGAACCAGGGAGACAACCTGGTCTTCACGACCGAGCGCCAACTCAAGGAGCACGGCGACAAGGTCACGCCGGACATCCGCGGGCAGATCGAAAGCGCCCTGAACAACCTGAAGGACGCGCTGAAGAGCGACGACGGCGGCCGCATCAAACCGGCAATCGACACGCTGCAGCAGGCGGCCCAGAAGATGGGCGAAGCGGTTTACGGCGGCGGTGGTGGCGGCGGCGCGGGCGGCGGTCAGCCGGGCGGCGCTGGGCCAGGCCCGGGCAGCGATCGCGCGACCGGCGGCGGCGCAAATGCGGGTTCGCACGGCGGCGACGGGAAGAAGAAGGATGAGGATGTGATCGATGCGGAGTATGAGGTGAAGGAATAAGGCTTCGCCTCCGAACACCCGGTCATTCGTCGTAAGCCAGAATGAACAGAGAACCCCTCTTCACGAGAGGGGTTCTCTTTTTTTCAAATTGGTTTCCTTATGGCTTTTTTACATCGCCCG
>JAQGHM010000389.1 GCA_028291615.1 Phycisphaerales bacterium
GGATCGCCGGGAAACTGGATGCCGTAAAAGTCGGCCGCGGTCTGATGGTAATAGCGCACCGACGGCGAGACGACAAGCCCTTTGCCGAATTTCTGAAACCACGCGACGCTCACGGTGTTGGCGTAGATGCCGTAGGAATCGTGATAAAACCGATAGGTGCCTTCGACGCTGGCGTCGAGCGGCTTGATCGATTGCGTTAGCGATAACAGCAGCGCCTGCGAGCTGCGGTGTGACGGTCGTTTCTCTCCGTTGTTGAGAACAACGCGATTGTCCACATCCAGGTTCGACTCATCAAACACTACGGCGCGATACGGATCGTTCAAGTATCCGTGCGCGTACCCGAGCGTCAGGTTGGCACCGAAGACCGTGCCGGGGCCCAGCAATTGCGTGACGCCGATGATGAAGTTGTCGGTGTTTTTGATGCTGCTTTTGGTCAGGTATGTGAACTGGTTGGCCAGTATCTCGTCGTAGGCGTGGGCCCAGCCGAGGCTTAAGGTCGTGTTCTTGTCGTTGAACTCGTACGAGTAATTGAGCGCGAAGCCGTACGATCGATAATCCGACTCATTGCTGTAGCTGAACTCGGGGACCAGCCGATGCGGCCCATACGTCAGCCCGAAGGCGACGTCGGAGCCCAGGCGAAAGTCGGGGCTGTCCGTCACGGGGACCTTGTTTTGCGCCATGGCGCGAATGACGGGGCCGCTCTGTGACGCGCCGGAGACGCCGTCGAATTGCCGCGTATATCCGGTGATCGACGAGGGCGGAATCGCGTCGCCGGTCCCCGGGTCACGCATCTTGAGTTGCCGGATGGCCGGCGCGCCGGTCGGGGTCGCACCGGAAATCGCGTCGTAAACTTCGCGAACCGTCACATCCAACCAGGGCGTGATCGTCTTCTGAATATGCAGCGTCTCGGTCTGCACCTCAATTCGACCGTGCTCTTCGGCGTACGTTTGATGGCTGAAACCGACCGAGTCATCGGCGCGACCTCGCGATACGCCGATGAACGGCAGGCTTAACGCTAATAACCAGCGCTTTGATCCGACTGACTTTGGCTTGCCCACTCAACCCTCTGATTCTTAGCTCGCCTGATTGAATCGGAACAGGAACTTTTGCGTCGTGTCCGAAGCCGAGACGATAATCGCGCCTTTCCCATTCGCTTGGGCGTATGCACCGGTACCGCCGACGATCTTGTAGGCCAAGGTTGGGGGGAGCGAACCGGGAGCCTGTTCCGGCCCCAGCAAGCGCAGGTCAATGGTGCCCTGAGAACTGGTGAGCGTGACGTATCCCCGGACCCGGCCGCTGGCGATAAAACCCAGACCGTGTAGATCGCCGGCCATGGTGAAACTGCCCAGCGACCGTTTTCTGCCCGAGCCGGTGAAGTGGTATATGTTGCCCGCGTCGGGATTGAAACCAGGGCCAACGACATGGGTGTAAGTGCCCGCGATGTTGAAGGCTCCGGTCAACGGCGTAGTTGGGCCAACGGCCCTGACGTGAACCGTCGTGAGCTGCGCGGTGGCGGACGCGTGATGCGCCGGAACGCCGATGTCCAGCGACGTTGAGAACAGATCGGCGGCAACCGACGTCGACAGCAGCTTTCGATCCTCCAACCCTTCCACGACGAAACGATTCCATGATGCTCGTGACATGACTCTCTCCTCTTTGACCGCCGGTAGCTCAATGTTCTGCGTGCCCGACGCGCGATGTGGTGTGAGGTCGCACTGTGCGGCCTTCGTGCATGAGGTGGCCTCGTTACAAGGTCACGGGACAAGCGATCGTTGGGAGATCAAAGATGTATGGAAATACCGATGGCTTGGTAATTGAAACACTGACATGGGGAGAGCGGAAGGCGGATGTGTACGGTGAAGGATCGCCTGGTCCTTGCGCGCTATTAAACGCCGCCCCACGTCCGATGCGGCATTCCCCGCTGCGCTGGGAATGATTGTTTGAGAACCACTCGGCAGCCCGCTATTAGGCAGCGACATGTTCGATCGTCGCTGCCAACACCCTGTTACGGCCGGCGCTCTTAGCGCAGTAGAGCGCTTTATCCGCTTGCTCGATGATGCCGACGCCCGTGGCGAGCGCCTGTGCGACTCCAAAACTGCACGTTATGGATACTTCCGCGTTTAACAATCGGATTGGGCGTTCGGCGATCATTACACGAAGTCGTTCGGCCAGTTCGATCGCAGCGCCAGCGCTGACGTTGGGCAGGAGGATCGAGAACTCTTCGCCGCCATAACGACAGACGATATCTTGATCCCGGCAACCCTCGATCAGGAGCTTGGACAGATTGCGCAGCACCTCGTCACCAAAGAGATGGCCATGCTGATCGTTCAAATGCTTGAAATTGTCGACGTCGAGCAAAATGCATGAGAGCGGGTGGTTGTCGGCCCGAGCTAACGCGATTTCGCTTTCCAGACGCTGTTCGAAATGGCTTCGGTTGTAGAGGCCGGTTAGTCCGTCGATCATTGCCTTGCGCGCGAGGAGGTCGATCAGGTGCTTGGTGCGGAGCGCCGTCCTGACCCGAACGAGGAATTCGGTCGCTTCGAATGGCTTGGTGATGTAATCGACGGCTCCCAGTTCCCAGCCGCGAATGCGCTCGTTGACGGTCGTCGCGCCAGTCAGAAAGACAATGGGTATCGCCAGGGTTTTCAGATCGGATTTCAACCGCCGGCAGAGCTCAAATCCGTTTGGGTGAGGCAATCCGACATCGAGCAGGATGAGATCGGGCTGCAACGATAGGGCCGTCGCAAGCGTGCTTTCGCCTCCCGGGCAATACGTCAGCTCGACCGCCTCATTCCAAAGCACGGTCTTCACCAGCGTGTGGATGGCTTTGGAATCGTCAATGAGGAGAATTTTCTGCGGCAACGAGCACCTCCTTCGCGGGCTCGTAGCCTTCGACTTGTCGAATCAATGTGACAAGCTCCTGAACGGTCCGGGCGGCGGTCTCAAGCGGGTTGTCACCTTTGAGTGCCAACTCGGCCGTGGCGGCCACATCGCTGATCGGCGCGAAGCCGTACCCGCCTCCTGCGCCTTTGATCTGGTGTACGAGAATGCGCAGATCGGCCCAGTTTTGTCCCTGAAGGAGGTGTTCAAGTGATGCGACGTTTGCAGGCAGGTCGCCGATGAATTCGCTGATCGCCTCTTTCATCCGCGCCATTCCCGCCAGGGTGCTGCGAATCGGTTCATCCTTCTTCTCCGGCTCGCCGGTCGAAGGCAGATGCCTGGCAATGGTTTGCAGCAATAGTTCGTGATCGATCGGTTTGGTTAGATAGTCGGAGCATCCGCTTTCGATGCACTTGCGGCGATCCTCGGCCATCGCGTGGGCGGTCAGGGCGATGATGGGCATGGTAAAGCCGCGGCGCCGCAGTTCGCTGGTCGCGCCATAGCCGTCCAGCTCCGGCATCTGCATGTCCATCAAGATCAAGTCGAACTTTTCGCGGCGCACCATTTCGACCGCGATGCGACCATTGGCGGCGACGGCAACTTCCGCGCCGGCGTGCCGAAGGTGAATGCTGATCAAGCGCTGGTTGTCGCGGCCATCCTCGGCCAGCAGGATGCGGCCAGAGATTTTCGTCTCCGGCAGCGGTTGATCTCCATCGGCCTTATCGAGTACCGATTCCGTCAGGCCCGCGACCATTTGCGCGCCTTCCAACGGCCCGCCCTCGACGCAGAGGGTGAACGTACTTCCGACGCCGACGGTTGACCTGGCGACGATGCTGCCGCCGAGCATCGTTGCCAGGCGCTGGCTGATGTTGAGGCCCAAACCGCTGCCCCCGAACTTTCGCGTGGTGGAGTCGTCCGCCTGTGAAAACGGCTGGAAGAGAAGCGGGATCTGCTCCTGGCTCATGCCGATACCGGTATCGCTTACCTCGAATTGAACGGTGCTTCCACCGCCGGGAATTGCTTTGACGCTGACCATCAAGCGCACCTCGCCGGAGGGGGTAAATTTGGCGGCATTGCCGAGCAGGTTGATCAGGATCTGCCGCAGGCGCAGCGGATCGGTTTGAATAAAGTGAGGGACGGGCCCGTACGATCCCAACTTGAACTGCAGTTCCTTTTCAACCAGCCTGGAGCGGATCATCGAGATCGCTTCAGACACGATCTGGATGAGGTCGCAGTTGAGTTTCTCGACGGTCATCTTACCGGCTTCAACCTTCGACAGATCCAGAATGTCATTGATCAGATCGAGGAGGTGGCGGGCATTTCGGCGGATGACCTGTAGCGCATCATGACGATCCGACAAGGACTCGCCGGGCTTGAGCATCATGTCGGCGAATCCGAGGATTGCGGTCATGGGCGTGCGAATCTCGTGGCTCATGTTTGCGAGGAACGCGCTCTTGGCTTGATTGGCGACTTTGACTGCTTCGTGACTCTGCTGCAAAGCTTGCGTCATCTTGTCCGCCAACGCGGTTGCGCGCCGCTGCGTGTTATGCAGCGACCAGACCAGGGCACACAGCAGCGTGCTAAGAGTCAGACCGCCGACGAGCACTGCGGTGGGCTGCGCGTGGTTGCTGATCAAATCGAACGACGGGCTGGTAAATGCGCTGAGGGTCAGCGTCCGCCCGCCAAACTGTGCGTTGAACTGCTGCGTGCAAGTCGGCCGGTCGTTCGCGTTCCCGCTGTGCATGATGTGATCGTCGTCATATATGACCCTGGTCACGTCGGCGACAGGGCCGTCGAAGACTTCGAGATCGAAGTCGTGGCTCGGAGTGGCCTGGGTGTCACCCAGAATTCCGTCAAAGAGCGAGGCCATCTTCAATGGCGCGACGATCCAACCCTGCAGGGCGGCGCGGCGCTCGAGTACCGTGCCGTGCGGCTTCTCGCGGTGATATACCGCCAGGCAGAGCAGCGGTCGAAAATCGGACGCGCCGGTAGCCAAATCGGATGGTAGGAACAGCGTCGGCGCCGCGCTGTCCCGCGCTTGTTCGAGCCCTTGTCGCTGGACCGCATTGGCTCCCAGGTCCTGGCCAGGGGCGAATGCTGCAGGCCCCACGTGGTCGGAATATTCCACCGGAAAGTAATCAGGGCGAGCGCCGGCGGGGAGAATCTGAAACGCGGAGCCGACGGCCTGAGTTTCTTTAATGAATTTGTTCAGGTGCTCGGCTGGCACATACGCGACGTATGCGACTTCGTCGATCGCGGGGTAGAGGCGTCGAATGGCCAGCGCTTCGACGTAGTCGTGAAATTCTGACACTTCCACTCGGCTGTCCGCTGAAAAGATCCCGTGGAATCCGAACAGCGATCCTTCGTAGGCCGATAACCGGCCGGCGATAGCAGATCTCGTTTGGGTAAGCCAATGATCGAAACGCGTGCGATCATCCTTATCGACGCTCCGGCGGCTGGTTTGCCACGCCCAGCCGGTCAGCGAGGCCGTGAGAATGATCACCGCGCAGGCGGGCCAATGGCGGATCAGTGGTTTTGTACCAAACACTCGTTGGCCTCGCGGGTGAAGACGCCCCCAAACCCAGATTATCGGAAGGTGCTCGCATTGACTTAACCAAATGGGAAGCGCCGCTCAGCGGGCATCAAGCGGCCACGACGAGCCGGGCTTCGGCGAACTGTTCCCGGATCGCCGAGAACTCACTCTCGCTTTCGATGAACGCGTTTATCACATCCGGATCGAAATGAGTTCCGGCGTCTTTGAGGATGATCGAGCGAGCCACATCGTGTCCGAAGGCGTCCTTGTAGACGCGCTTGGACGTCAGGGCGTCGTAAACATCGGCCAGCGCCACGATGCGGCCGGACAGCGGGATTTGCTTGCCGGCCAGGGCTGCCGGATAGCCGGTGCCGTCGAAGCGCTCGTGATGTGTTGCGGCAATATCGCGTGCCATCTGGAGGAATTTGACGCTCGGGAATTTGCGCAGGGCCGCATCCAGCGTTTGAGCGCCCAGCATGGCATGGGTTTTCATGATCTCGAATTCGCGATCGCTTAATCGCCCGGGTTTGAGCAGCACGCAGTCCGGGATGCCGACCTTGCCGATGTCATGTAGCGGGCTGGTCAGGTAGATGAGTCGAACGAACTCATCGTCGATCGGTTCGGCGCTGTTCCGAGAGCGTTGGAGTGAGTGGGCCAGCACGCGGCAATATCGCTGCACGCGTTCGAGGTGAGCGCCGGTTTCGGAATCGCGCGATTCGGCGAGCTTGGCCATCGCGAAAATCGCCACGTCGCGAGTCTCCAGCGATAGCATCCGCTCGGCGGCGCGAATGCGCGCGATCAATTCCGCCGGGTCAAACGGTTTGGTCATGAAATCGTCTGCGCCCGCGTTCAGGCCGGCGATCTTCTCCTCGGGCGTGTCATGGCTGGTCAGAAGTATGAGGTAGACATAGGTGGGCAACTCCTCGGCCCGGATCGCGCGAAACAGCTCCACGCCGCTCATCCCGGGCATTTCCCAATCCGAGACGACCAGCGAGCAATCCCCGCTTCGCACGATCTCCAGAGCTTCCTGGCCACCGCGGGCGGTTTGAACCTCGTGACCGGCTTGCACGAGCGCGTTATGGAGCACCTGCAATGCAATGGCGTTATCTTCGACGATCAATATACGCATCACGATTTTCCCTTCACCGTCAGTGACTCGAACGCGGCTAACTCCCGCTTGGATGTCGGCAAATGAGCAAGACATCGCTCGGCTTCTTCGCGCAGCGGCGTCAAACTGTCACGGATGCCCTCCCAATCGAGAGTGCGGGCCCGCTGCTCGATTTGCGATGCGACCTGTTGCAACGCCTCAGCGGAAATGATTCCCGCTGCGCCTTTGAGACCGTGGGCGACTTGGCCGACTCGCGCCGCATCCGCGGATTCAACGAGCATCTCGATATGCCGAACGTCGCCGGCAATCTGTTTCTCGAATTCTTCGAGAATCTTGCCGACGATGTTGGCGTTCCCCATGCAACGGTCGAGTAGCGTCTTCATGTCGAATGGGGCGACGGTATCGTTCTGATCGATCGCGCCGCCGACGGAAGTTTGAACCGACGTTGCCGTTTCCGTCTGGTCGTTCGATCGTGCGCCGGACGCGGCGAACGTATGAATCGCCGCGACGAGCTTCTTCGAGTCAATCGGCTTCGAGAGATAGCCATTCATTCCGGCCTCCAGGCATCGCTCGCGATCTCCCTTGATGGCGTTCGCCGTCAGTGCGACGATCGGGATCGGCTGCCTCTGGGGGTTGGCGGTTTCCCATTCCCTGATCGACCGCGTCGCCTCGAACCCGTCCATCTCCGGCATCTGGCAATCCATCAGCACCAAGTCGTACTGCTTGCGCATCATTTCTTCCACCGCCCTGGTCCCCGTCTCCACAATGTCGCACGCATGGCCGGCGCGCGCGAGGATCTCAGCCACGACCATCTGGTTGACCTTGTTATCTTCGGCGACAAGGATCCTGAGCCGCGCCATTGCCGGAGGAATCACGGCTATGTTTCTCGGCTCCTGGGTAGCGTTTGAAGCTTGCACTTTTGATCCGCAGACCGCATTCATGATCACGTCGAACAGTTGTGACTGGCGGACGGGTTTGGAGATCTGGCCGGCGAATCCAGCCGATTCGAGCGCCGCCGGATCGAGCCCCCCTTCCACGGGCGAGACGAGCAGCAGTATCGTGCCTTCAAGCTCCGGCCTTGCGCGCACGGTCTTGGCAAGTTCCACTCCATTGATCCCGGGCATGTCCTGATCGAGCAGTGCCAAGTTAAACGGACGACTTTGCGCCGACCGAATCAGGGTCTTCAATGCGCCCGCTCCATCGGCTTCGGCCGCCACATCACACCCCCATGCGCCCAATTGGTCGGCCAGAATTTCGCGACAACTGGCATTGTCATCGACGGCCAACACGCGGAGCTGCCGTAGGTCAACGGGCGACGTCCGTTCAACCGATGGCGCCGGAACATTGTGCACCCTCAGCGTAAACCAGAAGGTGGAGCCGCTGCCGGGTTGGCTCTCCGCGCCAATGGTTCCGCCCATCAGCTCGGCCAATTGTTTGGAAATCGCCAATCCCAGTCCCGTGCCGCCATGCCGGCGCGTCGCGGTGGAATCGACCTGCGAGAACGACTTGAACAGCCGCCCCATTCCTTCGGGCATGATTCCCGGGCCGGTGTCGCGGATCGAGAATCGCAGCGTCAGGGCATCGTCGGACGCATCCTGCATCTGGACGCGCGTAATTACTTCCCCACGGTCGGTGAATTTAATCGCGTTGCCGATCAGGTTGATCAGGATCTGCCGCAGGCGGTCAGCGTCCCCACGGACCCGCGCCGGCACGCCTTCATCGATATGACAGGCGATTTCCAACCCCTTGGAAGAGCCCCGCTGCGCCAGCATCTGGACGACTTCTTCCAGACATTCGCGGGGGTCAAAGTCCGCGCAGTTTAACTCCAGCTTTCCGGCCTCGATCTTTGAGAAATCCAGGATGTCGTTAATCAGCGTCAGCAGCGCCTCTCCCGAGGACTTGATGATTTCCGCATGCCGGCGCTGCTGCGCCGACAAATCCGTGCCCAGCAGCAAGTCGGTCATCCCGATCACGCCATTCATCGGCGTGCGGATCTCGTGACTCATCTTGGCGAGAAACTCACTTTTGCTCTGGCTGGCCGCCTCCGCCACGGCTTTGGCTCGTTCGGAGTCAATTTCCGCGCGCTTGCGCTCGGCGACTTCTAAACGCAGGGCTTCATTTGCCTCGGCCAGTTCCGACGTGCGCTGGGCGACCCGCTCTGCCAACTCCGCGCGAGCGCGCCACACCGCCTCCTCGCCCTGCTTGCGCTCGGTAATGTCCATCATGGCGCCGATCATGCGGATCGGACGCCCCTGGTTGTCCCGAATCACATAGCCGCGGTTGAGGATGTACGCGTAGGACTCGTCCGACCGCCTGAATCGATACTCGTCGGACCACATGCTTCCGCCGCCATCGAGCACGGCGTGCAATCCCTTGTTAACCCGGTCGAGATCGTCGGGGTGCAGTCGCTTGAACCATGAGTCCGCATCTGCGTCTATCTGATCGCCGCGGTATCCGAAGAGCGTTTGAAAGCCCTCGTTCCACCAAACCGAGTTGCTCGCCAGATCCCAATCCCACACCGCGTCGTTGGTCGCGCGAGCGATGTGCTTGAACCGTTCGTCGCTCTTGCGAAGCTGCTCCTCCGTTTGCTTTCGTTCGGTAATGTCCTGCGTGACCTTGGCGAAGCCCAACAGCGTCCCCGACGCGTCGCGCATCGCGGTAATCACAAGCGCGGCCCAGAACCGCGATCCGTCCTTCCGTACCCGCCACCCCTCGTCTTCGAACCGTCCGCTCTTACCTGCGAGGTCCAGGTCGATCCTGGCTTGTCCCTTTTCGTTCTCCTCGTTGGTGTAGAAACGCGAGAAATCCTGTCCCAGCACTTCCTGAGTGGAATAACCGGTAATCCGCTCGGCTCCGAAGTTCCAGCTCACGATCCGCCCCTCGGGATCGAGCATGTAAATCGCGTAATCCTTCACGCCCTCCACCAGGAGGCGGAAGCGCTCCTCGCTCTTGTGGATGGCCGCCTCGGCCTGGTTGCGCGCTTGGCGCTCTTTGGCTTCCCGCAGTTCGCGATCGATCGCCGGCAGCAAGCGCGTCAGGTTCCCCTTGGTGAGGTAATCGTGCGCCCCGGCCTTCATCGCATCGACCGCCAGTTCCTCACCGGCGGCGCCCGAAACCAGTATGAACGGCAGGTCCAGGCCCTGTTCCTTCATTATCCGCAGTGCGGCAAGCCCGCTGAATTGCGGTAGCGAGTGGTCCGCAATGATCAAATCCCAGGCCTGGCTCGCCAGCGCCGTCATCAAGTCCGGGGCGGTCTCGACGCGGGTCCAAGCGGTGTCATAGCCTCCCCGCTTCAGATGGTTCAATAGCAATGCCGCATCATCCGCGGAGTCTTCGACGATCAGTGCCCGCAGGGGGAGTCCCATATCAGGTAGATCGACGCAATATGGACGACGCTTTCCCAAGAAGTCGCCGAGCCGGATTAGTGTGCCAGAGTGGGTGGCGGCTCGTTCAAGACCAGCCAATAAAGGCCCAAATGCTTGATCGCGTCGGCGAATTGCGCGAAATCGACCGGCTTGCGCATGTAGCTGTTAGCCCCCAGGGTATAGCTTTGCGCGAGGTCCTGTTCTTCTTTGGACGAGGTTAGAACGACAACAGGCAGAAGCTTGGTTCGCGGATCGCTGCGAATCCGCTGGAGCACTTCCAAGCCGTCGATCTTGGGCAGTTTCAGGTCCAGTAAGATCACGGTCGGCATCACGGAGAGATCGCGTCCCGCGTGCCGCCCGGTGCCGAAAAGCCAATCCAATGCCTCGGCCCCATCGCGGGCGGTAATCATTTGATTGAGAATCTGGTTTTGCTTGAGCGCCCGCTTCGTTAACGCTTCGTCGTCGGGGTTATCTTCGACCAGCAAGATGATCTTGTTGTCCATCTGCGCCTCCCTTTCTTTAGGAACGCGATGTGAAATCGCGCGAGAACGGTTCTCGCGACCGGCCTCGACTATACCTTGCTGGAGTTAAGTGTGAAATAGAAGGTCGCCCCCTTGTCCACCTCGGCCTCGGCCCACACCCGCCCGCCGTGGCGGATGATGATGCGCTTCACGGTTGCCAACCCCACGCCCGTCCCGGAGAACTCTTCCATCGCATGCAATCGCTGAAACGTCCCGAACAGCTTATTCGAATACGCCATGTCGAAACCCGCGCCGTTATCCCGGACGCGAAACACGCATTGCCCGTCCATTTCGACTGAACTGAACTCAATGCGGGCATTTGGCCGTTTAGAGGTGAACTTCCACGCGTTGCCCAGGAGGTTGTCGAGCAGGGCCCGCACCATTCGCGGATCGCCCTCGGCGGTAATGCCGCCGTCGATCGTAACGTCCACGCACCGATCAGGCTGACCGTTCTTCAGTTCCGCTAGCACGGTCCGCGCAATCGCGCTCAGGTCCAGGGTCTCCGAACGCTGTTCGCCACGGGTCACCCGCGAGAGGTTCAGCATGTCGTCGATCAGACGCCCCATCCGATCGGCGGCCCCGCAGACGCGCCTGAGGTGATCCTTGCCATCGGCGTCCAGTTTGTCGGCGTAGTCTTCCAGGATCGCCTTGCTGAACCCGTCGATGCTGCGGAGGGGGGCGCGCAAATCGTGGGATACCGAATACGAAAACGCCTCGAGCTCCTTGTTGGCCGCCTCCAATTGCGCAGCGTGCTGGTCCAGGTGCTGGTTCAACTCTCGCACGTGCCGCTCGGCGCGGTCTCGTGCGCCCATGTCGCGACGGATCACGAACCCCGAGAACCCAACGAGCACGAAGGCCAACCCACTGCCACCGATGATGACCCCGACCGTCGTGCGGGTACTGGAGTCCAGCGATGCCGATCGGCTCTTGAGGAGTGATTCCTCCTCGCCGCGCATTTGGGCCAGCAGCGCGCGGGCGGCATCCATCAACCCTTCGCCCTCGCGGGCAAGCGCCGCGTGGTGTGCGGGATCGAACCCGCGCGCCTGTCGCGATTCGATGGTGAACCGCAGGTTTGTCAACCTCCGATCGACGAGCGGCCCCAGATCGTCCAGGCGCCGCTGCTGGCTGGGATTATCGATGGTTTGCGCGCGCACCTCCTTGAGCGACGCCGTTGCGACATCCGCTGCCGCTCGGTAATGCCGCAGGTGCTCCTCCTCGCCGGAAATAACGAACGCACGCACGCCGGACTCCGCATCTTTCAAGCCCGATGCCAGATCTCCGATCGACAGGAGCAGATCGCGCGTGTGGTCGTTCCACTGGATGTCAGCGGCGAACCGGGCGATGCTCATGAACGCCGCGACGCCAACGGCGACGGACATGAACAACGCCGCGGCAAATCCGAAAGCGATGCTGCGTTCGAGCGAGCCCCGACGCGCCCGGCCTCGCCCCTTGCCGGGCCCGTCGTCCACGCCGATGTCCGAATCCGCGGTGGGATGCTCTGCCAGCAGCAGCCCGACCGACAGCACGACGAAGGTCCCGGCAGTGTGCAGCGCCATCGGCATGAACGAGCCGATTCCATAGAGGGAATTCGCCCCGTTGATGTATCCGATGATGGCCAACAGCGAAGCCAGGATTGTCAGCAGCACGAGGCCGGTTCCGATGCGGCGCATGACCAACAACCGATTGTTCCAAAATAGCAGTGCCGCACTGAGGAGGAGGAAATTCAACGCGGTATTGGGAGCCATGCGATTTGGCCCGAACGCCACGTGCTGCAGCTTTTCCGAATACAGCACCTGATCGATACACCAGTCCCACCCCACGGCGTAGCTGAGTAGTCGGAGCAGGCCGACCAGACCCACGATCGCAGCGCACGCCCATCCCGCGCGACAGATCAACGGGCTTGCCGCGCGACGGCGCGACCATAATGAGAAGCCCGCGAGGATGAAGCAAACGGCGCTGGCGGGGTTCATTGGAACCAGGCCCGGAAGCATGCTCATCAGGCGCGGCATCGAGAACGTCCAGCCCACCAGCACGATCGAGCCAACCGTCGCTGAAAGTAAAGCGGCTGCCGGCGAAAGATATGCGAGCCAAGCCAACGCGGGCGTCGCGGTTCGACGATCCTCGCTGCCTACCGCCGTTCCAGTCGTGTGTTCTACAGTTGTCATCCTTGTTCTACACGTTAAGGCTCAGCGGCCGCAATTAAGAGGGGATGGTGCGGGACGCCGCATTAGACGCAAGGTTATTAAACGCTGCAACTGGTGTCGTGCAGGAGTGGTCGGAGAACATCTTCGTTGTCGCTGGCTCAACATCGTTACCCGCCATATATCAGGAAATGGCTCCACGGTACCGCATCGTCGCAAACATCGGCGCACTTAATCCAAATCGCAGTTCGACGAAGGAAGCTCCGCTTCGCGCGGCCGTCATTTCCGGTCCGATAAAGCGACTCCGGCAGACGCGACGGAATTATTAGCGCGGCCCTGAATTCCACTAATTGCGGCACGAAACTGCCGATAAGAATGGTGGACATCATGGGTAAGGGGGAGCGAAATCGTGAAGACGGTGCGCCGAGAATGACATCGACAAGGGAATAACATGTCCACAAATGAACCCAGGAATAACGGGAGCCATGAGACGCCTGTCACCCCCACGCCGTCTGGTCCGACCGTGCTCGTTGCCGACGACATGAGCATCGTCCGCGAGCCGATCGCGGCGAGCCTGCGCGCTGCCGGCTACGACGCGGTGTGCGCCGCCGACGGACGGGAGGCGGTGGCGCTGATCCGCGCCCGTCGCCCGCGCCTGATCCTGTTGGACTTGAACATGCCCGAACTGGACGGCCTGGAGGTGATCCGGGCAATGAACGCGCTGCCGCCCGAGTTCCACGCCCAAGTGATCCTCCTGACCGCCGAGTCCGACCGCGGCCGGGTGGTCGAGGCGTCGCGGCTGGGGGTGAAGGATTACATGCTCAAGCGGTCGTTCAGCTTCCAGGGGCTGCTCGAACGAATGACGAAATACCTGCCGATCGCGCCGACCCCGAAGATGCCTGCCACGCCGGCTTCCCTTGCCGGCGCGCCGGCCGATGCGGTGAACCTTGCTGCTCCCGCCACCACAACGACCGGTGGCGCCCCGGTGAAGCCGCTGCTTGCCCGCACGGACTGTCTCGCCCGCGCCGAAAGCGCCCTGCAGGCGCGCGGCATGTCGGGGGTTGTCATGCAGGTGGTCTCCATGGCCGCTTCGCCTCGGGCGGATCTATCGCAGATCGCGGTGCTGGTCGGGCGGGATCCGATGCTCTCGGCGCGGATCATGCAGGTTGCCAACAGTGCGGCATACGCTTCCACTCGTGGCCCGGTCACGAGCATCGCCGACGCGGTCAAGCACGTCGGCAGCGCGACGGTCCGCAACACGGCGGCGGCGCTGGGCATCTTCGAGGCAATGCCCGCCGGCGCTGCGGCCGACGGGTTCGACCCGATCCGCTGCTGGCAGCACTCGTTCGCCGTCGCCCAGCTCTGCGAGCGCCTGATCACGCCGATCGACGCCGGCGCGGGCGGGGTCGCGTACCTGGTCGGGCTCTGCCACGACCTGGCCGACATCTTCTTCCACTCGCAGTTCGCCGCCGAGTACGCGCAGGTCCTTCACGCCCATGCGACTACCGGCGCCCCGCTGGACCAACTCGAGCGCGAGTTGATGGGCCTGACGCGCGACCGCCTGCTGAGCACGATCCTGCAGCGGATCGGCCTGCCCGAGTCGATCCGCGGGCCAATCGAAGCCTTTCACGAATCCGAGCGCGCCGGCCGAGTACCGAGCGACCGCCTGTCGCGCATCCTGCGCCTGGCGGATCGCTACGCCTGCGGCCTCTTGCTGGCCCCGGGCGGCAGCGCCCGCGTGGGCCCGCTGACCCAGGCCGAGTGTCGCGCCGCCACCGGCGCGGAGAACCCGCCGCGCCCGGACAGCGTGCAATTCCGCAATGAGATCCTGACGCTGACCGGCATCCTCGCCCGCGTCGCGCCGCGTGACGAGGCGGCGCTGATGCGGCCGCTGTACGATCCGGTGGACGCGCGGGTCTGGTTGGCGCGGGAATCCACGTTCTCCACCTTCGATCCGCTCGCCGCCGCGTTGGAATCAATGGTTCGACTCGACGTCCGCGACCGCCTGCCGCTGGCTGCTCAGGAGTGGACCGACCACCGCGCCCTGGTCATTCTGGCCAAGTCCTCGGCGAACGGCAACCTGACCCCAGCCCAGTTGCCCAAGCCGTTGTGCCTGCCGCCGACGGGCCCCGTGCCCACCCTGTGGGCCGTCGCCCGCGCCGACAACACGCCGCCCGGGACTGGCGCCGCGACGCCGGTCACGCTGCCCATCACCCTGGACGAGTTGGCTGAGTTCTGCCGGCCGCTTGCACAAGCTATCCCGGTGCCGCGCAAGGTGCCCGCCTGACTTGTCGAGATGAAGCCCAAAATAATCTTGGCCCCGACACTGGTCACGTCAAAGACTGAAAAAAAACGTCGCGCCCTGCTCCACGGCGCTCTGAGCCCAGATGCGGCCTCCATGGCGATGGATGATTCGTCGCACTGTGGCCAAGCCGATCCCGGTGCCTGGAAAATCGTTGGCCGAGTGCAAACGCTGGAAGGCCCCGAATAGTTTTTCGGCATATGCCATATCGAAGCCAGCGCCGTTGTCGCGCACGAAAAACGCGCGGTCGCCGTTCTGTTGGGTCACGCCGAACTCAATGGCCGCATCTGGTCGTTTCGAGGTGAATTTCCAGGCGTTGCCCAACAGGTTCTCCATCGCGACGCGCAGAAGTTGGGCATCTCCCCTGGCGATCAGCCCTTCGGCAATGCGCACGTTCACCTTGTGCTGGGGCTGACCCTGTTGCAACTCGGACGAGATTAGCTTTACCATCGCGCTAAGGTCAACATCCTTACGAACCATCTCACCGCGGCCAAGCCGCGAGAGATTCAGGAGGTCCTCAATCAGTTGTCCCATCCGCCGGCAGGCGTTCCGCACCCGGCCGATCAGTTCCTTGCCGTTGTCGTCCAGTTGGCTCCCACAGTCATCCAGCAGGCACTGGCTAAACCCATCGATCGATCGCAAGGGCGCCCGCAGGTCATGGGAAACGGAATAGCTGAATGTCTCCAGTTCCTTGTTTGCGGCTTCCAAGGAAGCGTTGGCCCCGCGCAAGTCGTCCTTGGTGAGGGTCAATTCCTGATTCCGGTGAATCGCGGCCTCGTAGGTCGAGAGCAGTAGATTGAGGATTTGCAGGCGATTGGAGGTGATGACGTGCCGTCGGCCGTTGAAGTAAATTTCCACGCCCGCGTCCGATGGGTCAGGCTCGTGAACCTCGCTGTTGATTAGTACGGATTGAATCCGTGAAAGCAGGCCCTGCTCATCGTATGGCTTGATGATGAAATTATCGGCCCGGCATTCCAGCCCGCGAATCACGTCCTGAGGATCCGACAATGTGGTCACCAGGATGACCGGGACATTCTTCAACCGTGGGTCTGACTTGATCTGCTCGCACAACTGATAGCCGTCCATCTCAGGCATGACAACGTCACTGATGACCAACGTGGGCTTGCGCAGGCCGGCCGATTGCAGCGCCTCACGTCCGTTGGTGGCGGCGGTGACCTGATAACCGTGCTGTTCCAGGATGTGCCTGAGCCGCAATGCCTGGGTGGGACTGTCTTCGGCGATCAGGATCTGCACCGACTGGGAAGGAACGGGATTCGTTGTAGTCATGACCGTGCTCCTTGCGGCGCGCGTATTTGATTAACGAGAGCGATCAGCGCATCGGCAATCTTTCCGGCGGACAACACATAGGTGGCCGCCCCAAGTTTGATGGCTTCGCCGGGCATACCGTGAACGATGGAACTTTCCTTGTCCTGGACGATGGTCGTCGCGCCGCGGTCCTTCATTTCTTTGAGCTCTTCTGCGCCGTCCTTGCCCATGCCGGTAAGCAACACTCCCGTGGCGGATCGCCCATAGACCTGGGCCATCGAACGGAACAGATGCCCAACCGACGGGCGCAAGCCGTTTTCAGGTTCTGCCCGCGTCAGCGCGATCCGCCCGCCGGTGCGCACGGTCATGTGAAAGTCATCAGGCGCCAGGTAGACCTGACCCGGCAGGGGCTGCATTCCGTGTTCGGCAACCTGGCACTTGAGGCCGGTGGTCTGGTCCAGCCACTCAACCAACCCCCCCAGAAAGCCCGGCGCAATGTGCTGCACGATCAGCACGGGCACGGGGAAGTGGTTGGTAAGTCCGGTGAGAATGGACTGAATGACGGGAGGCCCGCCCGTGGAAGCGCCAATGCCTATCAACCCTACAGAGGCAAGTGTCTGCCTGGATGGCGATGAAGATGTCCCCTCGGGAAGCATCGCGTCACGCGGTCGAGGCCAGCGACGTACAACTTTTACTTCCGACATCAGTTTCAGCGTCCGCAATAATCGGGAGGTGGTTTCCTGAAAGTCATCACTTGCGCCGCGCGTTGGCTTTTCGACGCACGCGACCGCACCGGCTTCCATCAATCGGAATGTCGTGATCGCTTCGCGGACATTGGTGTGGCCGCTACAAATGACGATGGGGACGGGCCTTGATTCCATGATTCGCCGAGTCATCTCCAGCGCATCGATCTCCGGCATATCCATATCCATGAGAATGACGTCTGGAGCGGTTCGCCCCAAGCACTCAAACGCCTCCTCCCCGTTCTTTGCCAAGCCGACAACCCGAATTTCAGAATCGCAATGCAGGATCCCCAGGAGCAGCATCTGCATGTTGCTCGAACCCTCGACCACCAGGACTTTGACCTCATGCGTTTTCATCATCTACCGCCGCTTAGACCAGCCTCCGAATGATTTCCAGCAGATTGCTCTGATCAAAGCTACTCTTGATGATGTACGCGCTGGCGCCGGCGTCGATGCCCCGTTCCCGCTCCTGCCGCGACTCCAATGCCGTGATCAACACAATGGGAAGGTCAACCAGGCGCTTGTCGCGCCGGATCTTCGCTGTCAGGTCAAATCCGTTCATCCGCGGCATCTCCACATCCGAGACCACCAGGTCAAAGCCATCTTCGTGCAACGCGGTAAATGCTTCCACGCCATCGACGGCTGTTTTGACCTGGTATCCGGCCGATTCCAGAATGCCTTTGAGCAGCATTCGCGACGTAACGGAATCGTCGACGACGAGCACTTTGTTGGTCGGCGCTGACCGTTCCCTTGCGGGGCCGGGCAAGGCCGCCCCTGGGGGAGCGCCGTGTGTTCGCGCTGAGATCAGCAGGTCAGCAACGTTCAGGATGGGCACGACCTGCCCCGAGCCCAGAACCGTGGCGCCAGTAATGTTGCGCACCCGCAACAGCGGTTTGCGGAACGGTTTGACGAGCACTTCCTCCTCCTGAAGGATCTCGTCCACCGCAAACGCGATCCGCTGGCCTGCGGAATGCAGGACAACGACGGGCACGGCGACTCCGGCATCGTCGTGATTTGTCTTAGGCGGCAGTTCCAACACGGCCGCAAGCCGCGCCAGCGAGACGATCCGCGCCTGCAACGAAACCGTCTGGCGATTTCCCACCGTCCGGATGTCCTGCGGCTTGACCCGCATCGCGCGCTCAACGTGAACCGTCGGAACCACGAATTTGCGCCCGTCGGCTGAGACGACAATGCCGCGAAACGTAGCCAACGTGAGGGGCAGCACCATCCGAAGGCTCGTCCCCACGTGGCGCTTGCTTTCGATTGACGTGCGACCGCCCAGGTTCCCGGTCTTCTCGCGCACGATGGCCATCCCCAGTCCGCGACCGGAAAGACCGGTGACCGTCGGGCTGCTGGAAACTCCGGATTGAAATATCAGTGCCAGCGCATCCGGCTCATCGAGAGCGCGGGCATCGATCTCCGAGAGAATGCCTTGGGCGACCGCGGCATCTTTTACCCGCTCCAGGTCAACCCCGGCCCCGTCATCGGAAACCACGATCTCCACGCTCCTGCCGTTGACCTGAGATACGGAGATGGTGATGTTGGCGCGTTCGGGTTTCCCAAGCCGCACCCGCTCGGCAGGCGTCTCTACGCCGTGATCCACGCAGTTGCGCAGAACGTGAATCAGCACGTCCTTCATCTCTTCCAGGATGCGGTTGTCGATCTCGACCTCCGCGCCGCGGATCACCAGGTCGACTTCCTTTCCCTGGTTGCGGCAGATCTCACGCACCAACCTCGGAAAGATCACCGATAGCGTTGAAAACGGCATCAGCAGGAGGTTCTTGGAATCCTCCAACAGGTCGTCCACACGCTTGCCGACGCCCTGGCAATCCTGTTTGGCGCGCGTGGCCAGTGAATTCAGCCGGTTTTCCAGCGACCGGAAGTAGTCGCAGTTCCAATCAATGAAGTGGGCAAGCTTGGCCGAGGCAGCAATGGGCTGCGCGCCGATTTCGGCATCGGGATCCGGTTTCCGCGACCGGAGCAGGATGCGCGCTTCGATGGACACCTTGGCCCATTCTCTGTGCCATTGGTCGAAGAGTGCTGTCACCTGCTTCAGTTCAGCGGCCCGCTGAGCGGCCATAGCCTTGACCAACAGCATGTCTTCGGCTTGCAACAATCGCGCGTTCAGCTTGGCGATCGGGATTCGCACCGTCGTCGCCGCAACGGCGGCATTCTCCGACTCGACCAGTTGGCTCGGCGCCGGCTGAATCGGCAACGGCAGGCGGGGCGCGACCTCCGCCCCCGGACTCCGATTGCCCCGTTCAAGCGCACCGCCAGTTGAGTCGGCGCCCGCCCGAGCCAGCAGCGCGTGAATCTCGTCCAGGTCACTATGGAGCGTATCAAAGACTTCTGGCGATGGCGTGCTTTTCCCCCGCTTCCACTCGGAAAACACGCTCTCGAGGGACTGGCAGATGGCTTCGATCCCCGAAAGATCTACCGCACGTGCCGCACCTTTGAGACTGTGCGCCTCGCGATAGACCTTTTCGATCGTTTCCGCGCCTTGTGCGGACGGTGGTGCTTTCTCCAACTCCAGCAGCATTGAAGCCATGGACTGCAAATGCTCAGCGGCCTCGACGCTGAACGTCTCCCGCAACTGCTTGATGAATTCGTCGTCCTGTGTTGGCATCGCGCCGGCCCGGAAATAGTGAATACCGCTTCCTTAAACCTCGTATCGTTCCACCGTGCGCTTTAGGTTTTGTCCTAGTTCCTTCAGTTTGTGTGCGGCGGCCTCCAACTGCTTGGCGCTGGTCAGATTCTGAGTCGTGGCATGGCGGATGCTCTCCATGGCCGACGCCACCTGGTCCACGCCCACGAGTTGTTGCTGACTGGACGCTGCGATGTGGGTCGCCACTTGGGCTGCTTCACTCACGTTGTTTGACAGCGTCTGGATCGACTGACCCGCCTCGCGCGATTGCATCACTCCGGCCTCCACGGCCTTGCTGCCCTGCTCCGTCGCCATGACCGCGGCGCTGGTCGCCTTCTGGATGTCGTTGAGGATATTTCGAACCTGGTTGGTGGCCTGCCTGGATTGTTCGGCCAGGCTTCGAACCTCCTGCGCGACCACGGCGAATCCCTTGCCTTGTTCCCCAGCCTTGGCCGCTTCAATCGAGGCATTGACCGCCAGGATATTCGACTCCACCGCCAGGTCCTCCACCGTGGCTACGATCTGCGCGATCGCCTGGGTCTGCTCGCTGAGCCGCACCATGCTGTCGGCGGTCGATTCCACTTGCTGTCGGATGCGCTGCATGCCCTCGATGGTGTCGTCGGTGGATTTCTTGCCGCTGAGCGAAGTTTGTACGACCCGCTGCGCATTTTCGGCGACGTGCATCGCCTTCTGGCTCGAAACCAGCACCGTCTGTCGGACCTCCTCGACCGTTGCGGTAGTTTGGCTGACCGCCGTTGCAGTTTGTGCCGCGCCGGACGCCAGTCGCGTGCAGGTTTCCAGGATCTCGCTCGCCGACGACACCAGCACGTTGATGCTCTCCACGACCTCGCGGGTCTGGCCCTTCAACCGCTCCTCCGTCGCCCTGCGTTCGGCGATTTCCACCTCCTTGGATTGGTTGGCGGACTCCAGCGAACTCTGCCCCTTCTCGATCTCGCTCAACATCTGGTTGAACGCGTCGGTCAACAGTCCGATCTCGTCCTGCGCGCATTTGGGCGCACGGGCGGAGTAATCCTTGCTTTCGGCGACCCGCTTGGCGACACCCGCCAGCGTGAGGATGGGTTCGGTGATCGGTCTCCGCAATCGGGCCGAGAGGGCCGAAGCCAGCACCATGATGCCCACGAAGACCATGCCGACGATGCCGGCGTGCAGCGCGACCTGGCGGTACATTCTCCCCAGATCGATGCGCAGGTAGATCGTCCCGATGCGTTTCTGGTTCGACTCCACAGGGTGGGACAACTCCAGGTAGTCGCTGGTAAAGCGATGTCCATCGGGCGATGGTTGATCGGGCACGGCCTGGGCAGCTTCGGGGCGGGCGTAGTCGCCAAAACGCTTGCGCTCCTTGTCGAATAAACAAGCGCTCAGTATGTGCGGGTCCGCCTGCAATGACGCGAGGTTCCGCTTCACTTCTTCGGCGTCCTCATCGCGATGGAAGGAGAGCGCCGGCGTGCTGTGCCGGCCCAGGACATCGGCCAGCACGGTCATGTCCTCCACCATGGCGCGACGAGACGTCACGATCTCCGTGGCGATCATCGCCAATCCGGCCAACAGCAGCACCGCGGTGCAGGTCGACAGGATGATCATCGTCAGCTTTCGATTAATCGACGTTTTCGTAAACCACAGCATCGTTATTCCCTGCCCTTTCCCGGATCAGAGCCGACGGCCTTCGCACGCTTGAGCAACTGCGAGCTGATCTTGAGCCCTTTGCGCTGCGCGGCCTCAGCATTGATCTCGAAGCGCACCTTGTTGTTTTCCATGAAGAAATTGATGATCCCGCCGCGGGAAGCAAATCCCTCCATTTCCCCGACGGTAACGATGCGTGCATCGTTCAGGCCGGTCAGGGTTCCCGCTAACCGGTCCTGTTCCGACTTGCTGATGAACACCAGGTGGCACGTGTTGAGGTCTTCCACTTGCCGCGACCGCTTGACCACCAGTTTCCGGCCTTGAACTGTTTCGTCCTGAAAGGTTTGCTCCAGCGCCTGCCCAAAGGGGTCATTGCCCAGGACGCCGACCGTGATCGGGCTCCCGGATTCGGCGAAGGCGCTTGCCGGCCATTCGATGAACTGGACGAAGTTCAGCAGACAGGCGGCCTTGATCTGGTATTCCTTGGACGGCACGGCATCGGCGCCCAGTCCGACCGCCGGCCCGCACGCGGCTAGGACCAGCAGGAGGTGCGCGATTGCGCCAATCCTGAAGCGCCTGGCTATGTCATTTGTACGTCTCATGAGAGCTCCCATGGCTTCTGCGGCTTACCACCGATACGTGAACGTTACGAAGGCGCCGCGCTCGATTTCGTGGCGATTGATCCCACTTCCGAACTCAGGATGCTGATTGTCAAGAAGGTTTTGCCCGACGATCGCGAGTTCCATGTGCTCGTTCGGCCGCCAGGCCAGACGCACGTCAACCGCGACGTAACCGGGCACGTTTTGACTGGTCAGGGCGCTTACGTAGCGCACGGTACCGTCCAGTTCAACGTGATGCGGTAGGTCCATTGAGGAGCGCACGTAAACCTGATTCATCGGATCGTTGCCCGCCGAAGCGACAGATGTGAAGTCCGTGCTCCCGCGATTATTTTGCAACTGCACCTGGAGATAGGTATACGCCGCGCGGATTCGCCACCATTCGGCCGCCTTCAAAGTGGAACCCAGTTCGACGCCATAGGTCTGACCACGCAGCTTGTTGTCTTCCACAAAGCTGTTGCCGACCAGTTCTACGCTCCTCAGCTTGTCGTAATCGTTGTAGAACGTCGCGACGTCCAGCGCCAGCCAATCAACGGGCTGGACGCGGTAGCCCAATTCGTAGGCGATCACGGTTTCAGACTCGAACCGCCGGTTACCGAAGACCGATACGCTGCCCGCGACGATCTGCAGGTCTTCTTCAAGTCGCGTCGGCGTGCGAACCGCGCGGGACACCGCCGCCCAGGCGTTCTGTCGCTTGTCGATCGTCCAGAGCAGCCTCGCGCTCGGCTGCACCTCAAAACCCGAGAAGTCGTTATGCTCGATCTTTGTTCCCAGCGTCAGCCGCAATCGATCCGGCACTATCTGGATTTCGTCCTGGACGAAAGCGCTGAACAATTGTTCGACACGGTGGTTTGGAATGAACTTGATGACCGCGCTATTGCCCACCTGGTCGCTGGTGACGCGGTAACCCAGACCCCAGGTGAGGTCTTGTCGTGCGCTGAGGGGTACGTGGTACTGAAAATCGATGTCAAACGTGTCTCGGTTTTCCTTGAATGTCATCGGGATGTTGCGCTCCGTGCGGTCGTAGTACATCTGCAGCTTGATGTCGCCGCCTTGCGCGAGGGTGTGGGTCCACAGCCCCAGCACGTTGCCTCCCCCCAGATCGGTGTTGTCGCTATTCAGCGCCGTGCCATTGGCTCGAGCGCCCCCATATATGTCGCCTTGCAGCGTATAATGGTTGGCTGGGGAGGGATTCGAATCGATGCGAAATCCGGCCTGCGTCATAAACCAATCGTCGGCGCCGGGCGCTCCGTTCGCTAATACGGTTTCGTCCCGTTCAAAGTGCTTAACGTAGACGCGCGCGAACGTGTCGTCGCCCAACTTCCAGCCATACCTGGCGCCGGCGAAATCGCGCTCCTCCGTGCCGCCGCCGCCGGTCACCAGCAGGCCTTGGGTATCCTTGGCGTCTTTGGTGATGATGTTGATGACCCCGTTGACCGCGTTGGCTCCCCAGAGCGCGCCTGCTGGTCCGCGAATGACCTCGATCCGGTCGATGTCCTGCATCAGGGTGTCCTGCACATCCCAGAACACGCCTGAATACAGCGGTGAATAAACGCTGCGGCCGGCCATGAGGACTAGCAGCTTGTTTGCCGTGCTGCTGTTGAAGCCGCGCGCCGAGATCGCCCAGGTGCTGTTGTCGATCCGTGCTACTTCCATGCCGGGCGCCATGCGCAGGGCCTCGGCAATGCTGGTCGCGCCGGAGCGACGGATGTCGTCCTGCGTGATGACGCTGACCGCCGCCGCGGATTGGCCGATGGTGCTTTCTCTTTTGGAAACCGAGGTGACCTCGATGTCCATCAGTTCGTCCAGGGTCATCTTCTTGAATACCTTGGGCTTTTCACCCGCGGCCGCGGCGCTGTCATGGCCTTGCTCCGGGGGGGCTTTGGTCGCCTCTTGCAAATCGTCGCAGCGCCCTTCGATGGCGAAACAAACCAGCAGTATGGCACATATCCATTTCATGATGGCACTTCCTCGTTTACGGTGATGTCCGCATCAGACAGAATCCTGGCCACGTCGAGGATCACCATCCCCTCGTTTGTGACCCCCTTGAGGTATTTCATTCGGGCGCCCGCCAACGTGGGCGGGCAGGGTTGCAGGGTGTTTAGCGGTACGGACCGCGTTCCCGTAACGACGTCGGCGAGAATCCCCAGCTCAACGTCGCCGGCATGCACGATGATGACCATGTGCAAGTCGGCGATTCCCGCACCGGGCAGCTCAAAGAAAATCTTCATGTCGAGAACGGGCAGGATCTCGCCGCGCACGTTAATGATGCCACGGATAAATGGAGGCGTGCAGGGCAGCGGGGTCAGTTCCCTGAGCGGCTGCACTTCGCGCACGAACGTCTGCTCGATCCCAAAGCTTTCCTGCGCCAGGCGGAAGTCGACGACTTCAATGGCTTGGTCCGCGGCCGGCGGCCGGCGATAGGGCCGCGCCAACGCGCGGGCGCGAGCCGTGAGAATCTCCCTCGTCCGCAGTGCGTCTGGGCCGGCTGACCGAGCATTCGAGATTTGCGCGTTCCTCATGCCACCGTCCTCAGGTTGAGCAGCGAGCTTGTGATCCGGGTAAGTTGGCCGGCGGTGATCCCTTCGGATTCCGGCAGAATGCCGTCCGGCGGGTGGCGACGCAGCAGATTCAGCGTATTCTCAAAGTGCTTGTGGGCCTGGCGATCTTGATTGCGATAGCGCGCGATATTTCCCAAGGCAAGGTGGGCCAATGCAAAGTTGGGGTCGAGATACAGCGCCGTTCGCAACGATCCGACCGCCTCATCCATCGCCCGCTGTTCCTGAAGAATCACTGCGCGCAGATAGTGGGCAGATGGATCGAGCTTATCCGCGGCGATCCACCGGTCGCAGCACCGCAGGGCGTCCGTCATTTTGCCTTGGTTGACCAGCGCACGGGCCAATAGCGAATAGGCGCCGGGAGTCAGCGAGTTCTTTAGTTGTGATGCATCGAGAGTGATGACCGTTTCCGCATAGCGACCTTGCTCATACAACTCCGCGGCTCGAGCAAGCAGGTCTTCAAACTTCGCTGTATCGGGCGGGGCCTCACTTGGGAGTGGCGCGGGTGCCATCGCGGGTGCCCGGCTCGCCGCCCGCTGCGGCGCGGCGCCATCCTTCCGGTGCGCGATCGCGCCATCCACGTTCACGGTGTGATACGGCGACGACAGGACACGGATGGACTCACTGGGACTAACGATCAGCCAGCCCCCCTCGACCTGTGCCCGATGCAACTTCTGGATGACCTTTTCCGCGTGCTCGGCAGTGAAATACATCAGGACGTTGCGACAGAAGATCACGTCCATTGCGTTGGTGTTATTCGTCAGCGACGGATACGCATCCTCCGCCAGATTCAGGTAGTCGAACCGCACCATCCGCTGGATTTCAGGCAGAATCTTGAGCTGCCCGTCCGCCGTGGCTTGGAAATACCGCTCCTTGACCCAGGAAGGCGTACTCCGGAACGACCACGCCCCGAACACGCCCTGCTCGGCTTTGTGCAGAAACTGGGGGTTGATATCCGTGGCGAGTAGCGTCACGTCCCAATCTTCGATATCCGCGATCACCCGGCGCAGCAGGATCGCGATCGAATAGGGTTCTTCCCCCGTGCTACAACCCGCGCTCCAGATCCGCAGCCGCCGCTCGCCCCGTTGCCGGTTGTGCATCAGCGCGGGCAGGATCTGCCCCGCAAGGAAATTGAAGCTCTTATCCTCCCGAAAAAAGTATGTCTCCCCGATCGTCAGATTGCTGGCCAGCAGTTCAAGCTGGCTTCTCGTCAACGGCGCGGACATCAGCCATCGCACGCAGGCGGCGGAATCCTCGAACCCAAGCTCGCCCGCCGCCGCCGCGACCCCCCGTTCCAGATCGGCCCGGCGCGATTCATGAAAGTGCAAGCCCATCGTCTGAGCGACAAATTCGCCGAACCGCGACAACTCCTGCTCGGGGATTCTAGTTTCCACGAGCGGGCTCCGTTTTCAGGGCTTCGTCCAAAGCCTGCTCTTCGTCCAGCGCCAGGAACCGGTCCAGATCGTGAATGAGCATCAGCCCCTCTTCGAGCTGCAGCACACCCTCGATCTGCTCCAGATGCGGAAGGATCTTTTCTGCCGCGACGATGTCCGCCGGGGAACACTCGAATATGCCCACGACGTCATCCACGACAATCGCGGCAGTGCGCCGGGCAGTGCGGGCGATGATGAACTGATCATCCACGCCGACTTCCCGATCCATCAATCCGAATTTACGTCGGAGACTCAGCAGAGCGACAATCTCCCCCTCCAGATCGATTGCACCCAGGACATTAGCGGGCGCCTGTGGAAGCGGCGCCCAATCCACCGCGCGAACCACGCGGCGGACCTGAGAAAGCCGAACACCGTAGTGCCGCCCCTCTAAACGAAATCCCAGGAGTTGAATGTGTCCCTTCATGCCGACCTTTTAGGCGTTACTACTCACCTATTCGGCATAAACCTCACTTATCTTCATATTTGGTGAACTTTTGCGACAATCTGATATGACCAATCCCCCAAATCTTCAACCCCGCTCCGGTCCGACGAGCATGAACGGCTTCATAGTGCCGTCGCGCCAAATGTCTAATGTCTCATTCGACGCCGCCGGAAAGGGTAGGAATGGCGACCGGCCCCTTCGAGGGAAAAAGCTGATTCATATCAAGCGGAAAGCGCCGCCGCCTCGCCCAGCGCGGCACGGACCGTTTCCAGGAGGAATGGGGTTTCGAATGGCTTATGAAGTACGGCGAATGCGCCGAGCTTCTTCGCATTTGCGACTACGCGCTCCGATCGGTCGCCGGTCAAATAGATAACCGGCGTCGCGCAACACGCGCTAATCTTGTGCAGGCGCTGCTGGACGCTGAGGCCATTGCCGGCAGGCATGTTCACATCCAGGATCAGCAGATCCGGTCGATGATCGTGCGCAAATTGCACCGCCTGATATCCGTCCACCGCATTGACGACTTCATATCCAGCCCTTCGCAAGGACATCGACAACAGTTGAAGCACCTGGCGGTCATCGTCGGCGATCAGAATCTTACTGGCGGCCATGACAAGCTCCTTTAACCGACGAAAATCTCCTGCGCCGGTGCAGTTTCCTCAGTGATTGAAAGCAACCGGCAGACGAGCCGTTTGACCTCATGCACGGCATCCGATCCTTTGTGCACGTAATAGGCATTCATTTTCTGGCAGCGCAGCAGCGTCGTATCGCTCGAGTCGCCAGTCAGGATGATCACGGGTACGCGCGACAGCCAAGTGTCAGTCGCCAGCATCTCACAGGCACTCAGCCCGTTGCCCGAAGGCATATTCACGTCCAGAATCACCAGGCTCGGCGGTGCGCCATGAATCAGTGTTAGTGCCGAGACGGCGTCATAGGTCTCGCGGATCTGAACGCCCAGTGGCTGTAATACCGTTCTCAACAGCCGAATCAGTCCCTTGTCGTCGTCCGCGATCAGGATGTTGTGGTGGGTCATTGATTTCTCCAACACGTCTATCGACGGGAAAGTCGGGGCGTATCACCCTCTGGCGTTGGAAAAATGCAAAGATTAATTATTAATGTAAGTCAAGTATATTTTGAGACTTACGAATCAAGAATGGCGTATAATCGCGGTTTGTTGCGATTATTGCAGGAAAACAGGATAACTTATTCCCCCGAATAACATTGTTCGAACAAAGGGTTTTGTGGCGACCAAATCACCTCGCGCGGCACAAGGTATTTTGATCGTGGAAGACGACCCAATCGCAAGAGATGCCTTGGTTAAAGTGTTGACGCTGCTTGGCTATTACACGGTATCAGTGGCAACGGTCGCCGAAGGCATGGTCAAGCTGGATGGGCAACACTTCGCAATCATCGACATGAATCTTCCGGACGGTGTCGGCACCCACATTCTGGAGCGGATCCGGGCGGAAAATCGCCCGATCAGGGTGGCGATCATGTCAGGCTCAGCAGACGAAGCGATTGTTGAAGAAGCCAAGAGATTTGCGCCGGAACTCATTCTTTCCAAGCCGATCAATCTCGCTGCCGTGCTGACGTGGGTCGAAGGTACACGTTAAGTTTTTAAACTTTCCCGCATGGTTTTCGCCTGGGAACGGCGCGCCGACACGGAACTTTACAACCGTGCTTCGCAATGCCACTTTCAGGTAAATCCGTGTGGTACGGATGGGTTCGATGCCTGATCAACAAGTTGACAAGATCATCCTGACGGTTGATGCCCCCAATGGCGATAAGCTGGCAATCGTCACCCTGACGGGCGGCGGCTTGGCGATAACCCGCAATGGTCAATTGATCCCAGAGCACCGATGGGAAGTTCATGAGATGCAGGAATGTACCGCATCCCTGGCGCGGCTGGCCGGCCTCAGTCGCGACGATTTCGATCGTCGCTGAACGATCCTGTTCACCGGCTGCTGTTGGGTGCGCAGGATCCCCCGGCTCTCTCATTTAGATTTGTGCTTAGCCAACACGGTCGTTATCGCAGTCGTCAAATCTCTGGCCTCATAGGGCTTGGAAAGAAACGCCGCGGCGCCAACCGAGATTGCCAGTTGCCGTGCCGACTCCTGCGCGTGTGCGGAGAGAAATATCACGGGAATCTCGGTAAGTTCAGGGATGAGCTTCAGCCTGCGATTCACTTCGAACCCGTCCATGTTCGGCATTCTTATATCGAGAAGGATGAGCTGTGGCTTGTGCGCGGCGGCAGCAGCCAGGGCGGCCTCGCCGTCGTGCGCGACCAAAGGCTTATAACCCGCAGCGGTAACCCACAGCGCAGTTAACTGCGCGATGGCGCGCTCGTCATCAACGATCAGAATCGTTTCAGACATGTGCCGGCTCCATTCGCATTTCCTCGAAAACCTTCATCTCCATCGATGTCTTCTCTCCCGGGTAATGGCAGGATGCAAGCTGCTCGATTTCGACAGCGCCCTGCAATGAGGTTTCCGTCGCTTCGCGCAATTCCTCAACCCACCGCTCGACGTTGCTGGTGCATCCGATCAGTAGCAGCGAACCCGGCTCGGGCATATCGAGGAATAGTTCAGTAGGACGCACGATCGAAGCAAGCAGCCCGCGCATTTCATCCGTGATTCCGTCCGCGGACGTGGCTGCGACGCGGAGCAGGCAGAGCATGTTGTCAGTAGCGGGCAGGGCATCCAGATACGACATGTACTGTTGCAGTAAGATCGCGGTGTCGTTGGGGGGCACCGTGAAGGAGAACGTGCTCCCCTGGCCCAGGGTACTGATGACGTTGATCTCCCCGAGATTGAGCGCTGCCAACTCGCGGGCAATGTTCAGGCCGAGCCCGAACCCCTTGGTGGTACCATTTTGCGCATCGCCGACTTGCTTGAATCGATCGAAGATCACGCGCAAGTTTTCCGGCGAGATGCCCGCCCCGTAATCGGTGATGCCGATCTCAACAAGCCCGCAGGCTGTTTCCTTTGCCCAGATCGTGATGCGGCTATCCTGGGGTGAGAACTTGATCGCGTTGACGGCGAGATTGACGATGATTCGTCCAATCTTCTCGGCGTCTACGAAGATCTCAGGAAGCGTCCGGCTAATGTCCTCGGTCAACCCCACCTTGTTCGCCGATCCCTTTGCGGCAATCATCGGGCGCACCTTTTCCAGGATCTGCTCGATGCGGTGAGACCGCCGATCGATGCGAAGGGTGCCCGCCCGCAGCTTGCTCGAATCCAGCAGGTCATCCACCATCTGGGCCAGATCGCGCGAGCGGTCCAGGATGAATTCGAGGAACTCCCTCTGCTGATCGTTGACCGGGCCGGCCATTCCTTCTCGAACGACCTCGGCATATCCCTTGATGACTGTCAGGGGCGTGCGAAACTCGTGTGACACGTTGTCTACGAACCGCTGTGCCGTCTGATAAAGCTCCGCGAGCTGTTGATTGTTTCGCTCCAACTCTCTCTGGTGTTCCAGCAGCGACGCCTGGACAAGCTTCGATTCGGTGACGTCGCGCGCGATCTTGGAAGCGCCGACGACCTTTCCGTCGCCGTCCTTGATCGGAGAAATCGTTGCCGAAATATTGACGCTCTTCCCGTCCTTGCGGAGCCGAACGGTTTCGAAATGAACGATGCGCTCGCCGCGCAACAGGTGCGCCAGGATTTGAGGCCCCTCGTCGGCTCGATCGGGCGGTATGAGCATCTCCACGGGCTTGCCAATGGCCTCCTGGGCAGTGAAGCCGAACATTCGTTCCGCCGCGGGGTTCCAACTGCGAATGATCCCGTCCAGCGTTTTGCTGATGATGGCGTCATCGGACGATTGGACGATGGCCTCAAAAACCGCCCGCACCCGCTCCATCCGCTTTTGTTCCGTGATATCCGTGCAAGTGCCGACCCACTCGCGAATGGCGCCATCGTCATCGCGGACCGGCACGCCCCGCGCCATGACATCGCGCCAGCTTCCATCCGGGGCGAGCAAGCGCAACTGATTCTCATAAGGCTCACCGGAGGAAACCGCCTGGTTCCATCGTTGGGCGGTTCGTTCGCGGTCGTCGGGGTGCAGCGCATCCAGCCAACCATTGCCCAGTTGCTGCAGTTCTGTTTGGCCGGAGAAGGCGCGCCAGCTTGGTAGATCCTCGATAATCTTACCGTCGGCGTTGGTGGACCAAACGGCTTGCGAGGTCGCCGAGACCAAAGAGCGATACCGCTGAGCGCTATTCCGCATCGCCGATTCTGCCTGCTTGCGCTCAATTGCAGTTGCCAGCACATGCGCGATCGACTGCAGGAATTGAATGTCCTGGGCGGTGAACACATTGCGGTAGCGCGTGTGAGCGCCCAAGACACCGAACGGGCCCTCGCGGCCCGGAATGATCACGGTGATTCCACTTAAAACCCCATGCTCGTGCAGCAGCGCTGGACCTTGGAATCGCGTCTCGCTGGGTAGATTTTCAACGATGACCGCGGCATGCGAGACCAACGTGTATCCCGCCTGAGAGTCAATACCCGCACTAACGGTCGCGGTTCCCACCAAGCCTCGTCGCCAGCCGATTCCGGCCGTCAAGAGTAACGACTTGCCGCCGGGCAGCAGCTTGAGCACTTTGCAAAACTCGGTGTTCAACGTCTGCGCGACGCGTTCGACTGCTTCGTTCATCAGCGAGGCGAGGTCGACTCCCATGAGTGCGCGCTGACCGAGTTCGGCAATGACCGCCTGTTGCTCCGTGCGCGCCTTCAATAATTCCTCAGCCCGCCGACGTTCGCTGATTTCCGATCGCAGTTCAGCAAGTCCTGCCGTGAGAATCCGTTCCCCAGTCTTCACGCGGATCAGCAGTTCTTCGACGTTGAACGGCTTGGCTATGAAATCGTCCGCGCCTGCCGTCAGCCCATGCAGTTTCTCCTGCGGCTTGTCATGGCCGGTGAGCAAAATAATGTAGACGTATCCGAGCAGTTCTTCAGAGCGGATCGCCTTGCACAACTCAATTCCGCTCATGCCTTTCATTTCCCAGTCGGAGATGACCAGCCGGCATGATCCTCGGCGAATGATGTCCATCCCCTGGGCCGCGTCGCAGGCGGTCTCTACCTCATAGCCCGCTTCGACGAGAATGGCCTTCACCAGGCAGCGGTCAGTCTCGCTGTCGTCAATAACGAGCACACGCATTGGCGCCTTTCAAAATAGCGACCGCCCCCGTTCGTAGATCGGTCAGTTGTTTAAGCGCCTTTCGCAGCTCCTTCATACGATAATTAATTTGATCTCAGGGCTGCTATAGGCGTTTGGAGGCAAGTTCTCTAAACCGTACAGCAGGCAATGTTCGCCTGTCTTGACGCTACGAATCGATAAAGGGGAATCAAATTGCAATTTTCCATTCATTTCCCGCGCATCCCGGCTCGATGGAAGGTTCCGAAACGCCCCCGCTGTGGGGGAAAGCCGTGTGCCCGGTCGTATGCCGGGAAGTCATCTTTGCAAAGGAGCGGTTATGCGACGCGATCCGAGAACATCGACGTGGTTTGCTCTGGCAGCGAGCGCGGTGGGCATCTCTGTAACCGGATGCGCTTCACAGCCGCACTTCAGCGCCGTTGACGCGGAAATCAAGCCAGCGCGATACGACATGCAGACCTGGCCCGTCCAATCGGCGGCATACCGCGATCCATTGACCATCAACGCCAGCGAATCATGGGGGAAATACGGGCTCAACCCGAAGTCGCTAAGCAAGACCTTCCACTTCGCGGGGCATCCGGCCGACGTTGAACAGAGCTACGTTCAAGCGATGGAAGGGGCTGCATCGCCGCTCCCACAAGCGCAATCAAGCGAGTTATCGGAGTTCGCGGCGGAAAACGGTGATCTGCTGGAGTACAAATCGTCGTACGGGATGATTCAGTTCAAGAGCGACCTAACATTCGTGCCCCGCAGCTCAGAACTTACGCCCCGGATGCAGGACGCCGTTTCCAGGCTGGCCAGAATCCTCAACCACAAAAACTGCCGCGAGTTCGAATTGATGATCGTCGGTCACACCGACAACGTGGAGGTCAATGCGGCACAAATCTTCCTGCAATGCCCTAAGGACAACTGGTATCTGTCAGCTCACCGGGCGATTGCCGTGGGATTGGCGCTGAACAAGTCAGGCGTGAGGCTCAATCGCATGACAATGGCCGGCTATGCTGACGAACGCCCGCTGGGAAATAACGCCACCGAAAGCGGTCGGAGCAAAAACCGTCGCGTGGAGTTGCTGATCGTCAGGGCTCCATCCGGCGACGTGATGGCCGAATGGGCGGCGGCCGGAAAGGCCGGTGATGTCGAAGACGATCAGGCGAGCGACCGCGTAGCGCATCACCGGGCCATTTCGGCCTTGGCGGAAGTCGGGGCCGAACGGAATAGCCCATAAGAGGCTTTTGGGCGTGCCCATGGCTTCTGCTTCGAATGAATCGATGCAATTAATTGCCTGTCAAGAGGCGACTCGGGCAAGTCGATAAGTTGCTGGAGCCGATTGGGAGTACTGAATTGACGGCTGCATAGGTGTTTCAAATTGGGCAGAGATTATGCGGGCACTTGTTTAACGAGTGAAGGAGGCGGCCGTGAGCGCGAGGATCCCATTACATGTTCTGGTAGTTGAGGATTCCGACGACGGATGCACGTTGCTCGTGCGCAAGTTGCAGCACGGCGGCTACGAGGTTACGCATCGGCGCGTCGATTCGGCGCTTGAGCTGGGCGCCGCGCTTGATTTAGACCATTGGGACCTGGTGATTTCCGATTACAGCATGCCGGGATTCAATGGACTGCAGGCGTTGAAGCTGGTGCAGGAACACGGGCTCGACGTGCCTTTTATCCTTGTTTCAGGTGCGATCGGTGAGGATGTGGCGGTTGAGGCGATGAACGCCGGCGCCCACGATTACGTCCTCAAGGATAATCTGGCGCGGCTCATCCCAGCGGTGACACGCGAGCTGCGCGAGGCGCAGATGCGGCATCAGCGCGCCTCGGCCGAGCAAAAATTGCGGGAACACGAGGAATCGATCCGCGAAAGCGAGGGACGATTCCGCCAGTTAGCCGAGAGCATCAATGAGGTGTTCTGGATCATCTCCGCGGACGGGCAGAAGATGATTTACATCAGCGCCCCCTACGAGGAGATCTGGGGACGACCGTGTCACGAATTGTATGCAAACCCCAGGGCGTGGCTTCAAGGCGTTCATCCGGACGATCGCGAACGGTTGGAAAAGGCGGTCTTCACCCAGAACGGCATGGCCGAGCGGATTGACGAAGAGTATCGGATCGTGCGGCCCGATGAAACGGTTCGCTGGGTCTCGGCCCGTGGCTTTCCCGTTCGCAACGAAGAGGGAAGGGTATACCGCGTCGCCGGCGTCTGCGAGGACATCACCGACCGCAGATGCGCCCAAGCTACGCTGCTGGAACACCAGCAGGAGTTAGAGCGAAAGAATCACCGACTTGCAGAGCTATACCAGACGGCCCAGAAGTTCGTAGACGACGTCTCTCACGAATTTCGCACGCCGCTGACGGTCATTAAAGGATTCGCCGAGGCAATTAACGAAGGGCTGAGCGGGCCGATAAACCCGCAGCAGGGTGAATTCCTGGAGCTGATCCTGGACCGGTCGCGGGACTTAGCTCAAATGGTGGATGACCTGCTGGATTCGA
>JAQGHM010000394.1 GCA_028291615.1 Phycisphaerales bacterium
CGACTACATCAATTGATGATTCGACCGAACAGTTAGCAAGTCCCTCGAAACCCAAGATGGTCACTTAAAAAAGTTGCGGCCGCCAGTTTCGCGCTGGCGGCCGCTTTTCGTCGAACGATTCCTCGAAACCTGCCTTAGATAGCGCCAGCTGCGGCGGCTACGTCCTAATATGTGCGCGATGATGGGCGGGTTCGCATAACATTCGCGTTGAGTAATGGAGGTTGTCAGGCGACCGTCTGTCTGTGGGAATGCTGCCGCGCGGCAGCATCCGGCGCCTGCGACAAAGTTTACCCAGATTCGCAGCGCATAAAAAATCAAGGAAATTACGCCAAAACGCCATTTTCGAGGGTGACCTGATGCGGATTTGTCCGCCTAATGGGATGGGAATATAGTTCCCCCAACCTCCAAGGAAAGATACAGCTCACGGGAAGCTTTAAAACCCCCGGGTGTTCGTTATGAAAGCAGTGAAAAAAGTTTCGCAGTTCCAGCCATTAGAGACACTCGAAGACCGCCGCCTGATGTCCACGACGCCTTGGGGTGCTTGGCCCATTTTACTCGGTCAGGACAAGCTGGTTGCGGCGTACCCCTGGCTCACCGGCGACAAGTTCAACGTTGCCGTGATCGATAAGGGCATCGACTATTGGCACTACCTGCTGGGTGGCGATCGAGCGACGGGAACGAAGAGCCCGAAGATCGTTAACGTCTACGACTACCGCGACAACGACACGGACCCCTTCCCGTCGGAAAGTGACGCGCAAAACGTCGACCCGTCGTCCCCGCACGCCACTGGCGTCGCCGGCATTTTGGTTGCAAATCCCTACACGGCGCCTGCCACTGGCTCCCACCCCGCTCAGCGCTATCAAGGCATCATCCAGGACTCTCTTCTCTACAACATCCGCACCAACCGCCTGGACAGCCAGAACACGATCAAGCTCGCGCTGCAATGGGTGCTCGATAACCATGTTAAGTACCACATCACGGCGATCAACCTGACCGACTTCGTCGGCACCGGCGCCTCCACGCCCGTCTACGACGCGCAGGTAAAAGCGCTCTACAATGCGGGCGTCTTCATCATTACGCCGGTGGCCAACGAGTGGCTCAATGCCACGGCACCTAAGGCCGCGATCGGCAACCCTGCTAAGAGCCCGTACATCTTTGGCTCGGGCGGTTCGCTGCTGAACGACACGATCCGCCCCGAGACGCAGCGCGGGGCGGGCCTGGACATTCTCAGCCAGTCTTTGAAGGTCACCCTTCCCTATTACCAGGTCGATGCGAACAAAGACGTTCTCGTCGAAGACGCCGGCACCGGCAACTCCTGGGGCGCCCCCACCGTCCTCGGCACCGCCGTACTCATCCAGCAGATCGACCCCACGATCACGCCCGCCGAGATCATGAAGATCCTGCAGGACAGCGGCCACCCGATAGTCGATCCCGACGGCACCGGCACCTACGCCCGCCTCGACATGTACGCCGCGATCCAGCTCGCCTACCAGCGCCGCGACGACGGCTTCGACCAGGTCAAGGGCGGCAACGAGGACATGGTGCACGCCGGCCTGATCAACCTCGACGGCCAGAACAAGGGATCGATCTCAGGTCTGAAGCTCCTGATGCACGATCACGACTACTACACCTTCAACGTGGATGCGCCCGCCGACTTCAACATCTCGATCGGCTACACCGGCCCGTCCGCCTTCCCCACCGGCGAACTCCTCGACGCCGACGGAAACCTCGTCGGCACGATCGGCCAGGACGGCATCACCGCCAAGCGCCTGCCCGCCGGGCAGTATTTCGTCCACCTGTTCAACGCCGACGCGGCATTGGACGGCAGTTACTCGGTCAACATCAACCAGCCCGCCGTCGTCGGCGGTGGCGGTGGCAGCAACGGCCCCCATGGCCAGAACGGCACCTTCAACGACATCGCCTACGACAAGAACAACAACCTCGACATGGTCTGGTACGACTCGGCGAACGGCGTGCTGAAATACGCCCAGCGCGACTCCGCCAAGGTCTGGGGCACCACGCAGATCATCGATAACGGCGTGCAGGTCGGAAACTTCGCCTCCATGACCCTCGACAGCCAGGGCCGCCCCGGCGTCGCCTACTACGACGCCAACCAGGCCGACCTGAAGTACGCCCACTTCAACGGCAGCTCGTGGGATGTCCAGACCGTCGAATCGACCAAGACGACCGGCTATTACCCCTCGCTCAAGTACGATAACTCCGACAACCCGGTCATCGCCTATTACTACAAGACCAGCGGCGACCTCAAGCTCGCCACCGGCAGCAGCAGCGGCTGGAGCTTCACCACCGTCGACTCCAAGGGCGACGTCGGCCGCTACCCGAGCCTCGGGCTCAACCCCGCCACGGGCCGCTGGGGCATCGCCTACGAGAGCACCAGCGCCGGCGCCTTCCGCTACGCCGCCCAGACCAAGAGCGGCTGGAACGTGACCACGGTTGACGTGAATGGCGCCGGCGGCGGGTTCATCTCCCTCGCCTTCGACCAGAACAGCAACCCCGCGTTCAGCTACTACGACGCGCAGAACTCTGACCTCCGCTTCGCCCGTTTCACCGGCACGAAATGGAGCACGACCACCGTCGCCTCGAAGCGCAGCCAGGGCCTCTACACCAACCTGTTCTTCGACGCCGGCAACGGTGGTAACCCGGTCATCTACTACTTCAACAAGACCAACAACACGCTGATGGACGCCCGCAGCGACGGCAGCACCTGGACCTACGAAGTACTCGCGACCGGCGGCGGACGCCACAACCAAGTCGCCCTCAACAGCGACGACTTCGAAACCTTCACCTGGTACGACGACGCCACCGGCGATCTCAAAGTCGCAGACCTGTAACCCAACGCTTACCTGATCAACGCGCGCTCTGAAGAAGAGAGAGAAGAGCGTCCAACGCGTCCCCTCCCCCAGTCACACGGGGGAGGGGACTCTTTTTGATTAGACCGAACACGTCATCCTGAAGGAGCCTAGCGGCGACCGAAGGATCTGCACGGAAGTAAAAGCCATTCGACTGCCAGCCAGATCCTTCGCAAGCTCAGAATGACGGACCAAGACATCTGTAACAGGGCATTCCCGCGCACCCGCCATTCGGCCAGGCCCCTTGGGTCGCCCGGGGGCTCGCGGGTTGGCTCTAAGCGGAAGCCGCCGCGGGCTGGCTGGAGGCGTGTCCACATTCCGGACACCTCACGGGGCTCGAGCGAAGATCGTAGCCGCAGGCGATGCAGCGTCCGCCCTGCAAGCGCCAGGCGCGGCGACGGCGTCGCACGCGCCGTGCACCAGCGGCGAGGGGCAGGATCGCGAAGACGGGCACGACGAACGCCATGGGGAGCAGGATCCATGTAAGGTCATCGTCCTCGGTCTTCAAGCGGCCGAAGAAGAAGCCAGCCACCGGCGGGCGGGCCTTGGGGAAAAGACCTCGGGCGTCAGCGCGGGGGTCGAACGCGGAAGAGACGTCGCATGTCCAACCGAGCATGCGCGGCGGGCGGGGGGGGAGCAGGTTTAACCTATGGAACGCCACAAGGCGGAGCTCTCCACGAGAGACGGTCAGGAAATGACTCGACTGCTGCGTCCGCCGCATGACCTCCAACTCAGCGGAGCGCCCCCACCACCACGCCCCGATCGCCGCCAGGAAAAGCACCAGCGACAGCGCCGCCGCCATGTGGAAGAGGATCAGGGCCGCGCGTTTCACCGCCCCATCCTACCGCGCAATCCCAGTCGGCCGGAGCACGGCGGAACGATGTGGGGCGAAGCCGCTCTAGTTCCAGTAGGATGGAAAACCTAGCGGATGCGTCCGGGATTTGGCTGCACCGAAGAAAGGGAGGGGAGGTTCTTCAACATGAACCGAATACAAAATCAGGTTGTCGTTCCGGATTACCAGTCGAACCAAATCAAACGCCGTAAACGATTGCGCAGAGCGTGTATCTGGTTCATTTTGTTCGGCCTATCCCTATTGTTAATTGCCAAATTCCCAACGCTATACAAGAGGGTGCGACTGTTCCACGTGCAGAATAAATGTCTGCGCTTTGAAGCGAAGACGGACGACTTGATTTTTGCCTATCTCAATCAGGACGCGATACAAGTGGAAGTTTCACGGAACTCCGAGCTCCGCGTAACAAAATACTGGTGCCCCGGCGGGCACTATGCCGGGCGCATACCC
>JAQGHM010000002.1 GCA_028291615.1 Phycisphaerales bacterium
AGATCACCGGTGAACAACTCAAGCCGGTGCTCGAAGCTGTGCAGGCGGGCGTTGGAATGGCGGGATGTCACGGCGGGATGTGTGACGCCTTTCGCGACAACACCGACTGGCAATTCATGACCGGCGGGCAGTGGGTGGCGCATCCGGGGAATGATGGGGTGAAATACACGGTGCGAATCACGGACAAGACGCATCCGATCACGGCGGGGATCGGCGATTTTGAAGTCGCATCCGAGCAGTACTACATGCACGTGGACCCGGGCGTGAAGGTTTTGGCGACGACGCGTTTTCCGGTTGCCGATGGGCCGCATGTGCCAAATGGCCCGGTCGAGATGCCGGTGCTTTGGACGAAGTTGTACGGCAAGGGGCGCATCTTCTATGACGCGCTGGGACATACGGCCAAGGTGGTGGAGAGTGAGCCGAACCTGACGATCATGCGGCGCGGGTTCAAGTGGGCGGCAAGGAGAGAGTGAAACATGAAGACGTGAAACATGAAGACGTGAAACATGATGAGGTAAATCCCCCGTCTTCATGTTTCACGTTTCATGTTTCAGCCGTTACTATCCCCCTATGGTCATTACGATTGACGGTCCCGCCGGGACCGGCAAGAGCACGGTGTCGCGGGCGGTGGCGGAGCGACTGGGGTTTAACTTCCTGGACACGGGGGCGATGTATCGCGCGATCGGGTTGGCGGCGTTGCGGCGGCAGGTGTCGCTGCAGAGCCCGCGCGAGCTGGCGTTCGTCGCGGACCACTGCCGGGTGGAGTTCGACTGGTCAAAGTCACCGCCGGGCGTGCTGCTGAATGGCGAGCCGGTCGGGCACTTGTTGCGGGCAATGGAGGCGACCGACGCCGCCAAGTATGTCGCACAAGTGCCGGCCATCCGGGCCAAGCTTGTCGAAGAACAGCGGCGCATCGGCCGTGAGCACGGCAACCTCGTGACCGAGGGGCGAGACCAAGGATCGGTCGTCTTTCCGGACGCAGCCTACAAGTTCTACCTGACCGCATCCCCCGAAGAGCGGGCGCACCGCCGGGCCCGCGAGCTGCGCGCCCGGGGTGAGATCGTTGACGAAAAGGAGATCCTGAGGCAGATCATGGACCGCGACGAGCGCGACCGAAGCCGCCTGGTCGGCCCGCTGGCCATCCCCGACGGGGCGGACGTGGTCGATACGACCAGCCTGTCGATGGATCAAGTGGTGGAGCGGATCGTGTCGAGAATAGAGGTGGGGGCCGGGAAACGAGAAGCGAGAAGCCAGACGTGAACGATCAAACCACGATCAATGCGCCATCGAACGGCTCGGAAACCGCTCCGGCCGCAAAGAATGCTCCATCCGTGCCCGCCGCGGCAAAGACGCCACCCAAGGCGCTGACGTTTGCGCGCAAGACCTGGATGTACAGCCTGGGCCAGTCGTTCTTCCGCATGTGGGCGATTATCCTTTTCGACCTGCGGGCGTACGGCGTGCAGAACATCCCCAAGCGTGGCGGCGTGTTGATTCTCTCCAACCACCAGAGTTTTCTCGACCCGGTGATGCTGGGCGTAAAAGTCACCCGCCCGATGAGCTTTCTCGCCAAGAGCGAGCTCTTCATCAACAAGATTTTCGGCTATCTAATCCGCGGGGTGAACGCCTTCCCGGTGCGGCAGGGGGAGGGGGACGTCGGGGCGGTGCGCGAGACGATCAAGCGGCTTCAGGAGGGGCACGTGCTGGTGATGTTCCCCGAAGGCGGCCGCTGCGACGACGGCGAGGTCGCGAAAATGCAGACCGGGATCGGCCTGATCATCCGCCGCGCCGGGCCAACGGTTAAAGTGGTTCCGGCCGCGGTGGCGGGCGCATTCGCCTCCTGGCCTCGCGGTCAAAAGTTCCCCAAGCCCATGCCGGTGCGGGTGATATACGGCCAACCGCTCGAACTCTACAACCTCAAGGCCGCCGAGATCATCAAGATCATCGATGCGGAGATTCGCCGCCTGTTCGAAGAACTGCGGCATCAGAAGGATCGCTGACGTTCCACACGATGCGGTTTGCGGTGCCGGCGGGCTCAGCCGTATCATGCCGGCATGAACCGCTATATCACGGAGCTTGTCGGGACGTTCTTTCTGGTGCTGGCGATCGGGCTGTCGGTCATCGGCGGCTCGCCGCTGGCGGCGCTGGCGATCGGCGGGATGCTGGTCGCAGTCGTCTTTATGGGCGGACACGTTTCGGGGGCGCATTACAACCCGGCCGTGTCGCTGGCGGTCTGCCTGCGCGGGAAGATCTCGCCCAAGGACATGGTGATTTACTGGATTGTGCAGATCATCGGCGCGCTGGCGGCGGCGGTAGTGGCACGGTGGGTCATCATGGGAAAGGGGATCGAGGCTTCGGTCATTCCGGCGAATAAACTGGTGGCGGCGCTGACGGTGGAATTCCTTTTTACCTTCATCCTGGCCTTGGTCATCCTGAACGTGGCGACGGCGAAGGGGACCAGCGGCAATTCGTTTTATGGTTTGGCAATCGGCATCACGGTGATGGCGGGGGCGATCGCGGGCGGGGGGATTTCGGGCGGCGCGTTTAACCCCGCGGTGGGGATCGCTGTTACCGTGATGGGCGTGCCGGTGCAGAATCTCTGGCTGTATTTCGTCGGTCCCTTGGCGGGTGGGGCGGCGGCGGCGCTGGTGTTTAAGGTGCAGAACCCAGAGGGGTGAGCGGACGTGGGAGTTGGCGATTTGCGGGGCGAAACCGCGAAGCGACTGCTGCGGGCCCGGCGTGCAGGGGGCGTGGTCTCAAGTCTGCGGGGCGGATGGTCGATAAAACATTTATCGGACCATGATGCGCTTTTGTTTCATCCTCCTCGCGCTGCTTAGCGCTTCACTCACATTCGCCCAGCCGGCGGAGGTGAATCGCATCCTGCGCACGTTCGATTTTGAGGAACGCCGCCTTGGCAATGCGGAAGACATTCCGATGAACTGGTCGAAGGTCGAGGGGCCGGGGCTGCCGCATTACGTGAACAGTCGGCTGGCGACGGATCGCGCTCGGTCGGGCAAGTACAGTTTTCGTTTCGACCTCAACGGCGGCTCGCTGGTCTACCGCTACGACGCCGGGCGGATCAAGGTGCAACCAGGCGCGCATTATCGCGTCGAAGGTTACGTGCAGACGACGCCGCTCGCCAATGCGCGGGCGCGGCTGACGGCCTACTTTGTCGATTTGGACGGCGTCGCGATCCCCTCGACAGTTACCTATTCCGACCCCTACGCCGCGCGGCGTGCGGACGACGACACGTGGCACCGCCTCTCGGTCGAGCTCTCGGCCGACGCGCCCAATGCGGCATCGCTTGTCGTCGAACTTGCCTTGCTTCAACCTCAGCAGTTCGCCGACAACAGCCTAGGGCGGCGAACGCTTTTCACCCAGGACATTCGCGGCAGCGCCTGGTTTGATGACGTGCTGGTGTCGCAGGTCCCGCGCGTGAAGATGCGCACCGACCGCCCCGGTAACATCTTCCGCCGCGGCGAAGCGCTGCGGCTCGAAGTACTGATCAGCGACCGCTTCACCGACGACCTGGCGGCGCAGCTCATCGTCCATGATGCCGAAGGCAAGAAGGTCTATCAACGCAGCGGCGCGCTGGAGATGTCCGGCGCTGAGACGCTCGGACCTGGCCGCAAGCGGATCTGGGAAACGCTCCCGGAGTTGCCGGCGGGCTGGTACGAGGTTTCGCTGGTGATGACCAGTCGCGGGCATTACGTCGGCGACCAGACGCTGGACCTGGTGCTGCTGGCCGACAGCGCGCCGCCGGTCGTTCCCGATGAACGATTTGGCATCGTCGCGACGGATCTGCCGTTCGATGGCTGGTGGGAATTACCCGACATCCTGTCGTTCCTGGGCACCGGCCGCGTCAAGCTCGCGGTGTGGAACAAGACCGGTGACATCCAGCAACTCGACCCCGCGGCGTTCGATCGCATCCTGGCGCAATTGCAGGAGCTTCGCATCACGCTGACGGCCTGCCTGGTGGACCTGCCGCCGAGCATCGCCGACAAGCTGACTGCCCGCCAGCGATTGGCCGACGCCGAGCAGGCGTTCGCCGGCGCAGCGCCGCGTGTATCGACCGCCGATTCGGTCTGGCCGCAGCTTCTCAAGGCGAATCCAGAGGATTGGCAACCGCAGCTTTCCGGCCTGATCGCCCGCCACGCCGCCCACCTCGAGCGCTGGCAGCTCGGCGCCGATGGCAGCGAGGCCTTCGTCAACGACAAGTCGATGCGCCAAGTGTACGACCAGGTCTACGCACAGTTCGCCGCCCTCGTTCACGAACCCGACCTGGCCATGCCCTGGCCCGCCTGGTACGAGCTGGACGGCCGTCTCCCCGCCACGGTTGCGCTAAGCGTTCCGCCGCAAGTCCTGCCGTCGCAGCTTCCGTTGTACATGCAGGACCTGCGCGGGCAGAAGGGGCACAACCTCTCCCTGACGCTGCAATTGCTCGACCGCAAAGAATATGGCCGCGACGTGCAGATTCGCGACTTTGCCCAGCGAATTGTCTACGCATTGGCGGCTGACGCCAAGCGCATCGACGTGCCGCTGCCGTTCTCGGTGCGCCACGAAGGCGATGACCTGGTCAAGCAGCCGCAGGAAATGCTGATGATCATGCGAACGCTGATGACCACGCTCGGCGGCTCGACGTTCAAAGGCAAGGTGCCGATCGCCGAAGGCGTCGAGGCCTTCCTCTTCGAGCGCGCTGGGCAGGGGATCATGGTGCTCTGGGACCGCGGTACCACGGCAGGCGTCAAGCAACTGGCCGTCAACCTCGGCTCGCGCCCGCAGCGCATCGATCTCTGGGGCAACGTCACGCCGTTGCTCAGCCCCGACGACGCGCGATCATCGGGGACAACGCAATTGGCGATCGGGCCGATGCCGATCCTGCTCGTGGACATCGACGCCTCGACCGCCATGCTCCGCGCATCGGTCGCGCTCGATCGTCCGCTGCTCGAGTCGAGTTTCCAACCCCATCCCCGCCGGCTGAAGTTTACGAACCCCTACCGCACCGCGATCGGCGGCACGGTCAAGCTCAAGGCCCCGCCCGGCTGGACGATCAACCCGCCGACGCACACCTTCACGCTCAATCCCGGCGAAACCTTCGACCGCGAGCTGACGATCGAGTTCCCCTACAACTCGTTCGCCGGCAGCAAAATGCTCGAAGCCCAGTTCATGGTGCAGTCCGAGAGGAACACGAACTTCAGCGTGCCGCTGACGCTGCGGCTGGGCCTGTCGGACGTCGGTATGCAGACGCTCGCCCTGCGCGACGGCAACGACGTGATCGTGCAGCAGACCATCCAGAATTACGGCGAGCGGCCGATCGATTACAGCTCGTTCGCAATTTTCCCCGGGCAGGCGCGGCAGGAGCGGTTGGTCACCAACCTCGCCGCAGGGCGGACGACGCTGAAACGCTACCGGTTCAGCGATGTGAAGGTCACGCCGGGGATGAAGATCCGCGTGGGCGTGAAGGAACTGGAAGGCTCGCGCATCCTGAACGATGAGGTCGAGATTCAGTAGCTTTATCGCGACCGCGGCGACCGACTTGCCCCCACGTTCCTCCCGACGACAATGCCGCCGTGCCCGGCCTCCAGACTGCCGATATCTGCCTCGATTCCCCCAATAACGGTTGGACGTATGCGCCCGCGCCGGCGACCCTTTACATCGAATGCGATGCCCTGAGCGGCCGCGCATGGCGGCAGGGGGGCCTCCTCAGCCTCCGCGAAGAATGGCCCGACCCGCTCGAAGCATTCGCGCACATGGAAGAGTCCCTCAAAGGTCCATGGGCGGACGGGCGGTGGATCGGCTATCTCAGCTACGACCTCGGGCGACTGTTCGAATTGATTCCGAGCGTCGCGCGCAACGAACCCGCGCTGCCCCTCTTCGCCTTCACCTACCACTCGGATCACGACAATCACCTCCGCTGCCTCTTTGAGAAGCAGTTCGACACGACGTCCGCCCCGCTCCGATCGAACTTCACCCGCCCCGCCTACGAAGATGCCGTCCGCCGCGCGATCGACTACATCCGCGCCGGCGATGTCTTTCAGGTCAACCTCTCCCAACGCTTCTCCTGCGGCCTGCGCGAGCACCCCCGCGCGATCTACGACCGTCTCCGCGCCGCCTCGCCCGCGGCGTACGGCGCATATCTCGACTACGGCGATCTTGCCCTGATCTGCAATTCACCCGAACTTTTCTTCCGCGTCGCCCCCCAGCCCGACGGCACGCGCAAGATCGTCACCCGCCCGATCAAAGGCACGCGCCCGCGCCTGCCCGGCATGGAGGCCGCCCTCCGCGATTCGATAAAGGACCAGGCCGAGCTTAACATGATCGTTGACCTCGAGCGCAACGACCTCGGCCGCATCTGCGAGATCGGCAGCGTCAAGGTTACCCAGCCGCGCGAGATCGAGACCCACCCCACCGTCTACCACGGCGTCGCCACCATCGAGGGCACGCTCCGCCCCGACGTCACCTTCCTCGACATCCTCCGCGCCACCTTCCCCGGCGGCTCGGTCACCGGTGCGCCCAAAATCCGCGCGATGGAGATCATCGAAGAACTCGAACCCACCCGCCGCGGCCCCTACTGCGGCGCGATCGGCTACATCGCTGCCGACGGGAGCATGGAGTTCAACATCGCCATCCGCACCATGATCGTGAAGGACGGCCTCGTCCACGTCCCAGTAGGCGGCGGCATCGTCGCCGATTCCAACCCCGCCGACGAATACGAGGAAACGCTTGTGAAAGCCCAAGCAATGTTCGCGGCGCTGGGCGTCAGCGTGGACGAGCTGAAGAACTCATAGCCGAACCATCGAATCCGGCCGCCAGCAACCACCGTCAATTTAATTAACAGGTATACTGCCGACGAGTGGACAGGATGTCCGCTCGCGCCCCTCTCCATGGAAGGAGTCTCCGTATGAACCGCACCTTGTACCTCGCGCCGCTTTGCCTCTTCGCCTTAGCCTGCCAGTCGCCCACCGCCCCGCACCACGCCGATCGCGACCCGCTTCGCGACCTGCTCGCGGTGCCCGCCGCAGACGCCTCGGCCGCCGTCTCGGACGGCAACCGCCAGGCTATCGACGCATTGGTGCTGACGTCATTCGCGGCGCCCGAACCCGCCACTCGCGCCGCCGGCGCATTCGCCGTCGCCGATCAGCGGCTTGCGCCGCTAACCAACGCCCTCGTCGCAATTGACCAATCGATCTCCGTCGCCGCCTGCAATCTCGCCAACGCCGAGACCACCGCCTTCAAGAGCAGCCGCGCTGTCTCCGACCCTCATGGCCGCCCCTATTTCCGCCTCAACTGCGAGCAAGGCTCCCTCGAAAACACCGGCCGCCAGTTGGACGTCGCGGTTTCAGGTGACGGATTCTTCAAGGTCAAGGTCGCCGAGTCGATTGCCGACGGCTACGCCTACACCCGCAACGGCAACTTCTTCATCAACCGTGACGGCGAACTAACTCTCGGAATGGGAGACGATGCGTACCGTCTGATCCCGTCGATATCGATTCCCAAGGGGACGACCGACATTACTATCAACCAGGACGGCGACATAGACGTCATCCGCGCCGGCAGCAAGGTCAAGGTCGGCCGCCTGCAACTCGTCAAATTCGTCAATCCGGAATTTCTGAGTGTCATAGGCAGCGGCATGCTTACCCAGACCGAAGCCAGCGGCGCGGCCACCACCGGCCGCCCCGGCGACGCCGGTTTCGGCCAGGTTCTCCAAGGCTTCCTGGAAGGTTCAAACGTAGATCCCACGCGCGAGCGCTTGCGAATCCGCTATCTGCAAAACTGGCGGAACACGATCATGCATGCCGTGGACGACGCGAAGTAGCGGAGCAGCCGCCAATCCCGCTAGCCGCGCACAACGTCGGTCGCCTATCATTCCGCCATGTCCATCGCCTGGCTCAATGCCAACTTCGTCGACGAAGATTCTCCCAACATTTCCCTCCGCGACACCGGCCTCCTCCATGCCGCCGGGGTCTTCACCACCATGCGCGCCCTGTCCGGCCGCGTCTTTCGTCTCCCGCAACACTTGCTGCGCCTCCGTACCAGTTGCGAAGCCCTCTTCGTCCCGCTGCAGTTCTCCGACGCTGACCTCGCCGGCGCGGTGGATGAAGTCCTCGCCCGTAACAACCTCGCCGATGCCCGCCTGCGCCTGACCGTCACCCGCGGCCAGTCCCAGCAGGACCCGCTCCACGGCACCCACCTCACGCCCAACTGCTTCGTCACCGCCACGCCGCTCCAACCCTATCCCGCCCACTTCTACGCGCAAGGCCTCACCGTCATGCTCAACGACGAGCAGAAGCTCAACCCCTACGATCATCAGGCGGGCCACAAGACGCTCGACTACTTCTCGCGCCTCGCCGCCCTGCGCGAGGCCGTCCGCCGCGGCGCGGGCGAGGCCCTCTGGTTCAACATCCACAACTATCTTCAGTCGGCCAGCATCGCCAACGTCTTCCTCGTGAAAGACAAAACGCTGTTCACCCCGCCGACCAATGAAGACCTTCGCGACCCCGCCATAGCCGCCGCCTGCCCCTACCCGAAAAGCAACGTCCTCCCCGGCGTCACCCGCGGCGCGATCCTCGACCTCGCCCGCGCCAACAATCTTCCAACCCGAATTGAAGCCCTGAACGTCAACAACGTCCTCGAGGCCGACGAAGTCTTTCTGACGAACAGCATCATGCAGATCATGCCCGTCGGGCGCGTCGAGAAGCACACCGTAGGCGAAGCCACGCCCGGCCCCATTACCCAAATGCTGATCAGTCTCCTTCAGGACGAGATGGCCGAATAAGCCTTGGCGTCTCGCCCACCTTCGCGGTACACCTTCCCCATGATCCTCCGCGACCTCCTCCAAATCCTCGACGACATGGCCCCCACGCGCTACGCCGAGGCCTGGGATAATGTCGGATTGCTCGCCGGCGATCCAGACCAGCAAATCAACCGCGCCATGCTCGCGATCGACTACACACGAGAGGTCGCCGCCGAGGCGCAGCGGGAAGAGTGCGATTTCATCATCGCCTATCACCCGCCGATCTTTTCGCCCGTCAAGCGCATGCTCTCCGGCGATGTGCTCTACGACGCGATCCGCGGCGGCGTTGCGATCTACTCGCCGCATACCGCGCTCGACGTCGCGCCAGGCGGTACCAATGACCTGCTCGCTGATATCCTCGGCCTTACCGACCGCCAGCCGCTCCGCTTTATCGAGCCCAAGGCGCGCGAGCACAAGTTCACCACCTTCGTGCCCGAAGAGGCGGTCGAGCGAGTCGCCGAGGCGCTCTACGCCGCCGGCGCGGGCGGCATCGGCCGCTACACCCGCTGCTCGTTCCGCACCCCTGGTACCGGCACGTTCATGGGCGACCAGACGACCAACCCGACGATCGGCAAGCCGGGGGTGTACGAGGAGACGCCCGAGATCAAGCTCGAAATGCTCTGCCCGATCGATCGCGTCCCCGATGTGCTGGCAGCCCTGCGCAAGGCCCATCCATACGAAGAGCCCGCCTTCGACCTCGTCCACCTCGCTGCCCCCGTCGAAAAGCTCGGCCAGGGCCGCATCGGCAACCTCCCCGCGACGCCGCTCCCGACGCTGCTGATGCGGATCAAGCACGAGCTGCAACTGCCGCACCTGCTGGTCGCCGGGCAGAGCGACCAGACCATCAACCGCGCCGCCGTCCTGGCCGGCAGCGGCCGCGAGCACCTCAAGGATGCCATCGCCCAAGGCGCTCAGCTCTACCTGACCGGCGAAATCCCCCACCACGATGCCCTTGCCGCCGCCAAGGCCGGTGTCACCGTCGTCGCGACCCTCCACAGCAACAGCGAGCGCGCCAGCCTCAAACGCCTGCGCGACCGCCTCGCCGAATCCACCCGCGCGGTCCCCTTCCTGATCAGCAACGTCGACCGCGACCCGTTTCAGATCCTGTGACGTTGTCAGACGTATGACTATACTGGCGTGGAAGAGAAGCGAGGAGTCGGAAGCGAGAAGCGAGAATAATGCCGCAGCGTTGCGGCGACGCGTCTCGTGGCCTTTCCCTCTTCTCGATTCTCGCTTCTCAATTCTGACTTCTTAACCCATGTCCGATCTGAAACGAACCGAACTCACCGTCAAACAAGAGAAGGCGATCCTCGTCGGGGTCATCCTTCCCAATTCCACCGCCGACCCGCGCGACCCGCTTGGCGAGCTGGGCAGTCTCGCCAAGACCGCAGGCGCGCGCGTCGTTGCAACGATCATACAGAACCGAAAGAAGGTGGATTCCGCCACGTTCATCGGCAGCGGCAAGGTCATCGAGATCGCCGAGCTCGCGCGCAAGCACAAGGCGGACGTCATCCTCTTCGACAACGACCTCTCCCCCGGCCAGATCGGGGCGCTGGAGAAGACGATCAACAAGGAACTGGGCACCGAATACGGCGAAGGCCCGATGGTGCTCGATCGCAGCGAATTGATCCTCGATATCTTCGCGACGCGCGCCCAGACCTACGAGGCCAAGCTCCAGGTCGAGCTGGCGCAGCTCCAGTACACCTACCCGCGCCTCGCCCGCATGTGGGGCCACCTGGAGCGCATCGCCGGCAGCGGCTCGGGGCTGGGCATCGGAGCTCGCGGCCCCGGTGAAACCCAGCTCGAAACCGACCGCCGCCTGGTGCGCAAGCGCGTCAGCCAGCTCAAGGACGAGATCGAGAAGATCCACGAGCGCAAGACGCGCCTGGTCGAGGCCCGCAACCGCGAGCACTTCACGGTCTGCATCGTCGGCTACACCAATGCCGGCAAGAGCACGCTCTTCAACACGATCACCGCCGCCGGCACCTACGCCGACAACAAGCTCTTCGCCACGCTCGATACTAAGACTCGCTCGTGGCGCCTCGAGCGCGGCACCGAAGTGATGCTGAGCGACACCGTCGGCTTCGTCCGTGATTTGCCGCACAACCTCGTCGCGAGCTTCAAGGCCACGCTCGAAGAGGCCGTGCATGCGGACTTGCTCCTGCACGTGCTGGACGTTGGCCACCCCCACGCCGAGCAGCAGTTCCGCTCGGTCCACAACGTGCTCGAAGAGATCGGCGTCAAAGGCAAGCCCGAGATCCTGCTTCTCAATAAGATCGACACCCCCGAAGGCGAGCAGGCCTATCCCTTCTGGCGAACGCTCAACCCCGGCGCGCTACCGATCAGCGCCAGGACCGGCGAAGGGATCGACAAGCTCCAGGAGGCGATCTACCGCGCCGTCCGCGGGCAGCAGGTTGAGGTCACGCTCCAGGCTGATCTGTCCAACGGCCGCCTGATCGCCTTCCTCGAATCCCACACCCGCATCCACGAGCGCACCTTTGTCGGCGACAACGGCAAGATCCGCATCCGCGCCGTTATGGGCAAGCAGACCCTCGCGGATCTCTCGCGCAACGACCAGGTCGAGATCCTCTCAACCGCCCCCGCGGCGGTTGAGCCACTCCGCCGCAACGGGCACGACGAAACCAGCGGTGACGGCGATTGGAAGCACGAAAATGAAGAATCGGTCAAACCCCTTTAGGATTTACCGCATTGTCACACGTTTCTCCCATTTCGCCGCAGGTTCACCCCGATTCAGTTTTTGGATGGCATAGGGCGTATAGGCGTCGAAGCTGTAAAACCGCAGCGCGGCGCTAGGGGCTGAGCGGGCGGTTGATTGCGCAACGGCCGGGGCGGAGTAGAGCTTCGGCCCGGGCTGATCGGTGGTGGCCGGCGTGTTGGCGGGGGTGCTGAGCAAAGTCGAGTTAACGACGGTTTCGACCGTGGGGGCGCTGAGGTCGTTCTTGGTGGGCGGCGCAACCACGGACGTCGTGCCGGCGGGGCCCACGATGGTGATGCCGCCCCGGACGTGCTGCGCCCCGTGCTTGCTCGCGCGAGTGGGGCGGGAAGTCGGCAGGGCGGTGACAACCGTCGGCGGCGCGGTGGCGGCCGAAGAACCTCTCCGCAGTTGCTCGTCCACTGAGCTAAACGGCTGGGCGTCTGCGGCGATCGGCGGCGCGGGCGGTCGATTCAAACTGGACCAGAAAAACCATCCGACAGCGCCCATCGCGCAGGTGGCGAGGGCGTAGCTGATGTTGGCGAGATAACGGCGGTTGGGTTTCTCTCCGGACGGCATCGCGGCATCCTCCTCCGGTTCGGGCAAAACTCGAACTGAGAAGCATCCAATTCGACGACCGCCCGCGTCAAGCAAAACGGCAGCAATCTGCCAGCGATGTGCCTTAATCGAGCCAATCTTTGGCCTTCAGGCGCTGTGGCACGTATTCCTCCGTGACGTAACTGATGTCTTTCGTGATCAGTGATTCGACTTCCATCTTGAAGCCATTTTTCAGCATGCGGTCGATTTCCCTTTGCCAGCCCTTGTGATCCTTAAACCAGGGGTAGGCCTTGATCTGAGCCGCGCGGTCGGTGTCATTTTTGTTCAGCTCGATCTGGACGTCGTCGCTCAATTCGCACTCCTCGTAGTCCTTGCTGCGTACGCCGAGGAACTTCGCGTCAGGGATGGCGAGGCGTTCGGATTCATAGGCGAGGCTGATCGAACCCTGCTTGATGACGCTGTAGATGTAGTGTCCCCAGGGATCGCAGTCGAGGAGGCAGTAAATGGGGAGGCCGAGTTCCTCGTTAAGGCGGCGAAGGAGGCGGCGCATTCCGCGCGGGGGTTGGCCGGAGCCTTCGGTCAGGATGCAGTTGTGTTTTTCCCAGAAGCGGTCTTCGTTGAAGCGGCCCCAGACGGTGTCTTTTTCGACGTGGAGGACGAACTTGGCCTCGCACTTCTTGAACTGGATGACGTCCGGTTCGGTAATCGAGGGGACGGCGTAACCGCCGGAGCCCATGCGGCGGCAGTCGATCTCGTCGCCGGTATCGACGATGGTGATGTTGCCGACCATGGTGCCGCGCTTCTTGGCGTAGACGTGAAGCTCTTCGCGCAAGGAGCCCATCGCGACCTCGAGATCTTCAAGGATGACGTCGGACTCGTCCTGGTTGGCGAACGTCTTCTCGCCCTTGGTGCCTTGGATGGTGTGGAGGGCCTTGTAGAACATGCCGCGGAGGCTGAGCGTCTTCTCGGCCTCGATCAGTTGCTTGATCGAGTCGCCGTGGAGGACGGTCTGCATGAACTGCTTGGCCTGGTTGAGGTTGAAGAGTTCGCGGGTGGATTTGCCATCGCCCATCTGGAGGATTCCACGCTTCTTGTTCCAGAGGGTATTGGCGCGGGTGCGGGTGGGGATGGCGATGTTGATGTCGCCGCCCTTGAAGGCATTTTTTGCGACGTCGTCGGCGAGGTGGACGACCTTGGCGAGGGTGGTCTTGTCGCGCTCGCGAATTCGTTTGTTGACGCGGTCGACTGGTGCAGCGGGTTTTGATTCTTTCTTAGCCATATTCAACTTCGTAAAAAGTTTTTCGTTCCTCAGGAATCTGTGCGTTAGCGTTCGGCAGCCTTAACACGAAATATTGCATTGACTGCGATCGCAGTGACGATCAGTGCACCAAACATTGCCAAAATACCAAAGCCGATTAGCTTCAAATTTGGCGTCGAGTATCGCGTGACGGCTACATATACAAAGCCGGCGAGTACCACAACCGGAATCACCCCCACGAGAAGCCGGCCAATGATCGACGACGACGTGGCCATGTTCGAGCGATATTCTTGTAGATTCTCCCCATTGTCCGCCCACTCAAATTCAATCAGCGGAAACTGTTTGCCACAGGTTGCACAGAATGTCGTGCTCACGGCCTCCATTGGATGTCTCAGCATTCGATAATCTATTCCTCCGATCGTCGTCAGCTCGCCGCACCGCAGATGTTTGTAATCGCGTGTACTGAACGAATCACTCATCTGTCGTTCTCCAACTGCTTTCGTCGCATCGTCGCTGACGTGGCTTAGCGAAGTTACAAATCGCCTTCAGTGAGTCCTGCCTGCTTCAACAAATGCCTCAACAGCCCTTGCTTCAGCGGTTGGTTTCCATGAACCGGAATTGACAACCGCACAGGACTCCCTGCCTTTCCGTAAATGTGATGGCTTCCGGTAATCCGCAAAAGCATCCGTCCATGTCGTTCCACAACACGACAGAAGTCTTTCCCCGAGACTTGCTTCATATGGCGATCTCGAGAACACGGTCCGTCTCCGCGGTTGGCGTATCGACTTCAACACTCAGGCAGCCTTCGATGGCTTCGTGAACGTTCTTCAGGAGTTCTTCGAGTGTTTCACCCTGGGTAGCGCAGCCCGGAATAGCCGGCACTTCGGCCCAGAAGCCTCCCTCTTCCGCCTCGTGGACAATTACCTTGATTTTCATGCGGTTATTGTACTCCGTGTCGGGTCGATGATCAGTTGCATTCTTCTCTAACCATGTTGAGTCAGATTGGCACTGTCACTTGGGTTCGTTTGGAAATTTGGCACACTTTGGACGGGGGGGGTTAGTCCTCGTCGCGGGTGGAGTTCCGTTTCTTCTTCCGGGGTTTGCCGTTTAGCCTGACGATGTTGCCGTCGTCCTCGGACGACTCGGGCACTGAAGTGCCCGCGCCCTCCTGGGTGGGTTCGTTTTGCGCCAGGTGGGCAGCGCGGGATTCGACGAGCACCACGCCTTCGTCATTTTTCAGTTCGTCGGTTTCGTCCTTTTTGATCACCTTGCCTTCTTCATCCAGCTCGGCGTCGGCGATGGCCGTGCGTTTGCGGGCTTCGGCGAGCAGGGCTTCGTAGAGCTTTTTCGTGTCGGTGCCGTTGATCGCGTTGACGGCTTTGCTGATCTCGCCGATGTAGCGCTCGAAGACGTCGCGCCTGGCGGCTTCACGCTGCATTTTCTGGCGCTTGCGGAGGTAGGTTCCGAGCTTCCGGCCGCACTCCATCAGGGCGAGCTTCATCTCCTTGCGGATCTCGTCGTAGTCGGCGATGGCTTCCTTGGATTCGCTGGTGAAGGGGACCCAGACGCTGGCCATGTGGATCATGACGACGATGGGGCCGTTGGGGAGGCTGCCGCGGGGCTGGCTCAGGTTGTAGTTGCGCCAGCCGGTTTCGGCGACGGCCTTGAAGCTGGAGCAGGCGGAGGGTTGGAAGAGCAGGGGGACGCGGTTGGCGAAGCGGATGACGCGGGCGGTTTCCTCGGTGGGGAGTTCGCCGCCGAAGGCGATGGCGGCTTCGATCTGAAAGGGGCGGCCGCGGTAGACGTCGGGCTCGCGGCTGCTGGCGGCGTAGAACTCGGCCTTCACGCCCTTGAGCATGCCGGCGAGCATTTGGCGCACTCCGATCGGCGCCAGGCAGTCGGTGGGGGGCGGGGGGAGTTTGGCGTCCTGGAAGGCTTTGAAGAGGTCTTCGATCTGCTTGGGCTCGAGGTCGGAAACTTTGGTGCGGCTGTGGGCGTCGCAGGCCTTGCAGAAGTCGCTTGCCTTCGACGGCGAAACGCGGCTGAACTTTTCCTGGAGGAAGTTGAAGAGGGTGCCGCCTTGTTTATTGGCGTCTTCGAAATCGCGCATCATCTGGATGAGGATGCCGAGCTCGATGCCTTTAGGATGGGGTTGGATTTCGGTGGTTTCGGGGGGGAGCTGGTCGGTGCCTCTTGGGAAGAAGATGACCCCGTCTTTTTCGATCGTCGTGAGAGTCGGATCGACGCCATTGGGGGAGGAATCCGGGGCGGCGCTTTGGGCGCTGGCGCTTCCGTCGCTCTGCCCCGGCGTGCGGTGCGCCGCTTCCTGGGTGAGAGCGTCGGCGTGGACAGCATCTTTCTGGGCGTTGCCGAGGACGACCTCTTCCTGATCATCTGCACTGATGCGCGATGCGGGGACGAAGGTGATGCGGGCGTGGGGGTTGGCGATGGCGGTCAGTTCAAGGAATTCATCGACGCTGCCGCGGCCTTTGCGGTAGAGGCCTTCGAGCTCGATGCTCACGCTGGTGCCGGTGATGTAATCTTCGGAGTTGAGGAAGCCGGGGTCGCGCGTGCCGGCGTTGACGGTGCGGAGGCGCGCGGGGGGGAAGTCCTGCGTTTCATCATCGACCGTGACTTCAGCGCGGTTGGTCTTGGTGTTCATGGCCAGCTCGATGTGGTGAGCGGGCTTCTTGCTGCCGGGGCGGGTATGGATGACCATCGGCTTGCCGGTGGTGATCAGGCCGTACATGCCGGCGGCGGAGATGCCGATGCCCTGCTGGCCGCGCGACATCTTGAGGCGGTGAAACTTGCTGCCGAAGAGGAGGCGGCCGAAGACGTTTTCGACCTGCTTGCGAACGATGCCGGGGCCGTTATCCACCACGGTGACGCGGTAGCGCGATTGCTTGGCATTGGCGGGGCGATCGGGCTGGAGATCTTCGATGACGATGGTGACGTTGGGAAGGATGCCGGCCTCTTCGCAGGCGTCGAGCGAATTATCGACGGCTTCCTTGACGGTGGTCAGCAGGGCCTTGCGCGGGTTGTCGAAGCCGAGCAGATGGCGGTTCTTGGCGAAGAACTCGGAGACGGCGATGTCCTTCTGCTTGGTGGCCATGGTCTCGGCGGTTTCGCGCGTGCGAACGGTGACCTTGGGCGCGGTTTTTGCGATTTCTTTTCGTACTTTTGGCATCTCCACCTCTTCCTGTACTGCCGGGGCGACTGTGAGTGCATTCGCGGGTGCGATCAGAATTTTAGCCATCCGTGGGCTCCTCCTGCCGGGTATGTGACGGTCACCGAAAACTGGGTCCGGTAAGCGGACTTATCTTCCCATATCGGCACGGGCGAACGTATTTCTTCGCCCGCTTTTGTTTGGTAAGTGTAAGGATTTAGATTGGGTTTATCAAGGATTAAATTGGACTTTAATTCAAGGATAGTCGGGGAGTGGATTGTATTCAAGCGATGGCATTAAGGGATTGTTGGCAAAGGTATTATGCGCGACGCTGCCGTTCGCCATGGCGGCAGAACGGGAGTGTGATATGGTTAGGGCTTCATGATCCAATGGTTCAGCATGTTAGCGGGTTGGATGGTGGCGGACGTCCTCTGGTGGCGGGCGGCGGATCGTCGGCTGCGCCCGGTGAAGGGGGCGAAGGTCTGGCGGTGGCTGCTGGGGCTTTTCATGGGGGCGCAGGTCGCGTTCATGCTGATGATGGTGGTGGGGTCGATTTTGGAGCATGTGCCGCAGCGCGGGCCGTTGTTGTGGCCGGTGGCGGCTTACGTGTGGCACCTGTTCGTCTTGCCGGCGGCGGTGATGGCGATGCTATTTGCGCGGGGTGTGCGATGGATGCGGGACCTACGAGCGAAAGTTCCGGTTGAAGCGCCGGCGATACAGGAGTTGGAGCAAAAGCCGAGGCTTACGCGGCGGGAGGCGCTGGCGGCGGTTGGTGTGACGATCCCGCCGTTGATCACGATGGGTGTTGGGGTCGGCGCCGTGGAGAAGTTGGGCGGCTTCCGCGTGCGCGATGTCGAATTGAAATTGCCGGGATTGCCGGCGGATCTGGACGGGGTGACGATCGCGCACGTGTCGGACCTGCACATTGGCCGGTTTCTGCCGGCGGGGGTGATGGAGCGGGTGGCGGAGGCGACCAATGCGATGCGGGCCGACCTGGTGGTGTTTACGGGGGATTTGATCGACGTGTCGTGCGAGACGGTGCCGCCGGGCATTGATTTCATCAAGCGGCTTGATCGGCGGAATGGGCTGGTGGTGATCGAGGGGAACCACGACGGGATGGGCGGGGCGGATCGGTTCGAAGGGGAGATGCGGGATGCGGGGTTGCCGCTGCTGCTGGATGAATCGGCGGTGTTCACGGTGCCGGGGAGGCAAACGCCGCTGCAGATGATGGGAATCGCGTGGGGCGAACTGAAACGTGGCAGTGAGATCGGGCGCGTGGGCCGCGAGGCGCGGCGGTGGTATCGGGAGACGACCAAAGAAGCGACGGATGCATCGATCGCGCGGGTGGCGGCGCAGCGGCAGGCGGGGGCATATCCAATCCTGCTGGCGCATCACCCGCACGCGTTCGACCGCGCGGCGGCGGCGGGGTTGCCGCTGGTGCTCAGCGGGCATACGCACGGGGGGCAGATGATGCTGACGAAGAACATCGGGGTGGGGCCGATGCGGTTTCGGTATTGGTCGGGGATTTACGAGAAGCCGGGGTCGCGGTTGTTTGTAAATAATGGGGTGGGGAACTGGTTTCCGCTGCGGATCAATGCGCCGGCGGAGGTGGTGAAGCTGACGCTGAGAGCTTGAGGGGGGATTGACCGGGCAGGGGGGCGGGGGGGGAGTTGGTGAAGGGGTGTTCGCCGCGGAGATGACGGGCGATGTCGGCGAGGATGCGTGGGTCGGTCATGGCGCCGCCGTGGGCGGACTGGAGGGCGGGGGTGGGGAGCCAGAGCGGGGATTGGTTGGGCGGGGCGGCGTATTGGTCGCCGACGATGCCGTCGCCGAGGCGCACGTAGGGGTAGAGCGTGTAGGTGGCCTGGGCGTCTTCGTGGGCGAGGGATTCCAGGAAAGGGGAGCCGGGGCGCATGTCGCGGTGGAATTGGGTGAAGCCGAGATCGGCGGCGAGCGTTGCGCCGCTCTGCGGGCTGGCGATGGAGAAGAGGCGGGCGATCTTGAGGCGGCGGGGGCTGGCGGGATCGGGCGAAGGGGCGGCGGCGAAGCGGGCGGCGAGTCCGCCTAGCGATGCGCCGACGACGTCGACCTCGGTGGTGAAGTCGGGATCATTCGTGGGGAAGGCGCGATCGACGGCTTGGATGAGCGCCTCGCGGCATTCGTGGAAGGAGCCGCAGAAGGCGATGGAGACGGGGACGATGCGGTTGTCGCCGCTGATGCGGTGGAAGTGCCACTTGTAGAGGGGCGGTGAGACGTTGAAATCCCAGAACCCGCCGACGACGAGGAGGGGGCGGTCGAGCGGGCGCGGGTGGGCGGACATGTAGTCGAGGGCGCGCTGGGCCTGGTCGACGCCTAAGGGGAAGGAAGGATTGGTGGGTTGGCGCGAGGCGCAGCCGCTTGCCAATGTGGAGAGAGTGAGGATGAGGAGGAGTGAGCGCATTTTGTGTTGATGGGGTTTAAAACCTTCTGTCCAGAAGACGGTATTGGACAGCTTCGGCTAAATGGTTTTCGTTGATCTGGTCGGCGCCTTCGAGGTCGGCGATGGTTCGGGCGACCCTTCTTACCTTGTCGTAGGCGCGGGCGCTTAGGCCTAGTTCGTCCATGGCTTGTTTCATGAGGAGGAGGCAGGAGTCGGAGAGTTGGCAGTGGGTTTTTAGCTGTTTGCTGTCCATGCGGGCGTTGGTGGTGTCGTTCTGGAAGCGTTGGCGCTGGAGGTCTCTGGCGCGGTGGACTTGCTCGCGCATGGTTTTGCTGTCGGTGCCCTGGCGCTTGCCGGTTAATTCGCTGTAGGGGACGGCGGGGACTTCTACGTGGATGTCGATGCGGTCTAGGAGGGGGCCGGAGAGTTTCTCTAAGTATTTGTTGCGTTTACTGGGATCGGATGATTTATGGCCTGAGGCGGTGGGGTTCATTGCAGCGACCAGCATGAACCTTGCCGGGAATTTGATGGAGGAGTGGACGCGGGCGACGGTGACCTCGCCGGATTCGAGGGGTTGGCGGAGCATTTCGAGGACGTAGCGGGAGAATTCGGGGAGCTCATCTAAAAAGAGGACGCCGTGGTGGGCTAGGGAGACTTCGCCGGGCTTGGGGATGGTGCCGCCGCCGACCAATGACTGCGCGGTGGCGGAGTGGTGCGGGGTGCGCACGGGGCGTTGGTCCATGAGGGCGACGCCTTCGGGGAGGAGGCCCAGGGCGGAGTAGATGCGCGTGGTTTCGAGGGATTCGGCGCGGCTGAGGGGCGGGAGGATGCCGGGGATTCTCGCGGCGAGCATGGACTTGCCGGTGCCGGGTGGGCCGATCATGAGGATGTTGTGCGCGCCGGCGGCGGCGAGGGTGATGGCGCGCTTGACGGTCTCCTGGCCCCGGACGTCGGCGAAGTCTAGATCGGGGGCCAGGGCGCTGGCGGTGTAGGGTTCGCCGTCGAGTTGGTAGGGCTCAAGGGGGAGGAGTTCATTGAGGAAGGCGACGGCTTGAGAGAGCGTGGCGACGGGGATGACCTCGATGCCATCGACGACGGCGGCCTCGCGGCGGTTTTCTTCGGGGAGGATGACGCCGCGGAAGTTTTTCTGCTTGGCGAGGATGGCGAGGGACAATGCGCCTTTGATTTTTCGAACGCGGCCGTCGAGGGCGAGTTCGCCGGCTAGAAGATAGTTTTTGTGGTTCTCAGTCTGGATGAAATTGGAGCCGCGGAGCAGGCCGATGGCGATGGGGAGGTCGAGGCTGGGGGCTTCTTTCTTGACGTCGGCGGGGGCAAGGTTGATGAGGACGGCGTGCTGCGGCGGGCGAAAGCCGCTGTTGACCATGGCGCGGTCGATGCGTTCGACGGATTCTTTTACGCCAGTTTGCGGGAGGCCGGTGACGATGGTCTTGTCGAGGCCGGAGTTGGAGACGTCGCATTCGACCTCGCAGAGGAGGGGGTCGATGCCGATGAGGATGAAAGAGTGGATGCGCGCGAGCACTGAGGGGAGTTTAGCGGGGGTGGAAGGAGACCGCAAAATCCTGGGCAAGATGTCGCGTCTGGGAATTTCGCGATGGCACCCACTATCGGATAATCTTCGCCAGCCAGTCCGCCAGTTGATTGGGCGTCAGGGCGGCGATGTCCATTCCGAGGCCGGCGAGTTTTTCGGCCATGCGGCGGTCGTAGGAGGGGTTGGCTTCCATGTCCAGCGCGGCCAGGCCGATCAGGCGCACCTTCGCCTCCGCGAGGCGGCGGATGGTGGCCAGGAGGATTTGCGGCTTGGCGCCTTCTTCGAAGTCGCTCACTAGCACGAGTACTGTACGGTGGGGCGTCTCCATTAGCTTTTCGCAATACGTTACGGCGCGGCCGATGTCGGTGCCGCCGCCTAATTGGACGCTCATCAGCACTTCGACGGGGTCGTCGGCGTGGTCGGAGAGGTCCACGATGCTGGTGTCGAAGACGACCAGTTTGATCCGGATCATCGGCAGCGCGGCGAGGATGCCAGCCATCACGGCGGAATAAATTACGCTGTCGGTCATCGAGCCGGATTGATCGACGCAGAGGATGACCGTCCAAGGCAAATGCCGCTCGACGCGGGAGAAGAAGCGGACGTCATCCACGATCAGTTGTTTGCGTTTGACGTCATAGTTCTTCAAGTTGCGCCGGATGGTGCCGCGCCAGTCGAGGTTCTGGGCGGATTTCATGTTCGAATGGCGGAAGCGGTTGACGCGGCCGGTGAGTTTGTTGCGGATCTCGGTCTCCAGCTTGCGTCGAAGTTCTTCGACCACCTTGCGGATCACGCGCCGGGCCTCTTCGAGCACCTTACCCTTTAGTTGTCCGCGGAAGGAGAGGAGGATCTTGAGCAGGCCCATGCTCGGCTCAAGCTTTTTGAGCGTCTCCTCGTCGGTCACCAGCTCGGTCATGCCATAGCGCTCGAGCGCATGCTTCTCGATTCGCTCGACGGTCTCCTTGGGGAAGAGGTCGCGGACTTCTGAGAGCCAGTGGGGGATCGAGATCTGCGAAGGGTCGAGACTGCCGCCTTTTCCCTTGTCGTCGCCGCCATCCTGCCCGCGTACGCCGCGGCCTCGATATTCGCGGGAGTAGAGGTAATCCAGCGCTTGCTCCATCCGCATCTGCTCGGGGGTGAGGCCGCCGCTGAGCTTGTTCTGCGCGTACTTGCCGAGAACCAGCCGCCAGCGGGCGACAGCGGCTTTGTCGGAAGCAGGGGGAGTGGAGTTGTCAGTGGGCATGATGGGCGTTTACTCCTTCCACGCAAGATGATCCGCCAACAGCGCCTCGACAACGCCGGCATTCAGGCGGACATTGAACGCGAATTCCGCCTCGGTCAGGTCGCGGTGGTGAAGGGGGCCGAGCGTCTTCTGGCCGTGCAGCCCGGCGATTAGCTCGGCGACGCGATCGGTCTCGCGCGGCGTGAGGCTGGAAAAGGCGAGGCGCAGGTCCGGCAGCGACTGGGTGAAGGCATCGTCCGTCCAGTCGCCAAAGAGGCGGTCGAGCGCGTGGAGCAGGCCGGGCAAGCGCCATGCGGCCTCGCGCGCGGTATGGAGCAGGCCGCGGAGGAAGGCGGTCTTGGTCGAGAAGTTGATGGTCGTGGAGTTGAGCTGTCCGATCGCCAGCGTGAGCAGTTCCTCCTCGGTGATCTGGCCTTCAGTGAAGAGGATGCCGACAGCGCCGCCGAGGATTGTGGGGTTGGCGGCGGTGGTGATAGCGAGCAGGGTGCGGAGCGGCTCGAAGAAAAGGGGTGGGTCGAAGAGGTTGAGGGGCGCAGCCGATGCCTCGGCATCCGCAGCCGGCGCATCATCGAGGTGAATCGCCTCGCGCAGGGTCGCCAGCGCCGTCAACGCCTGCTCGGTCTCCTGCTCCGAACAGCCGCCCAGGTTAGCGGCCAGGAAGCACGCCTTGCGGTAGGCCGTCTGCGCCAGCACTGGGACCTGAGGCAGCTTGTGCGCTTCCAGCGGCTCGCGCGACTGCCAGAGCAGCGCCAGCTCGTTCAGGCCGGAGACTAGCGAAGGAAACGACGGATCATTGTTCACGTTGTCGTCGATGAGGTCGAGCAGGTCGTCCACGTGGCGGTGCAGGCCCATGCGGCAGGCGGAGATCAGCGTCCGCACGGCGGCGACGGTGCTGCGCGCCTGGCCGGCGGATTCGAGGTCTGCGATCGTCTGCTTGAGGCGATTGGTGGCGGCTTCTTCGAGTGTCGAGCCGAAGACGGACGCTTCGATCAATGCCGATTCGGTCATGGGCGTCCAGCCGTATTCCCAGTGCTCGTGCAGCAGCTCCAGGCCGCGGCCGGTGACGAAGTCCGGGCCGCCGGCGAGGACTGCGAAGGGTGAATGGAGAAACGTAAGGGTGTGCAGCAGCCGGCTGACCTGGCGGTGAGCAGACTTGCGGTAGATGTCGAGCGACACCCGCTTGCGCACCGAGTCGGTGATATTGAGGTTGAGCTTTTCGGCGATGCGGCGGAAATCCTCGACGATCGGCGGCACGCCCGCGTCCGGCGGAATGTCGCCGATATCCGTGCCGGAGAGGATCGCGCCGACGACGGACATCACCGCCGAGCCTTCGACGGCCATATCTCCCTTGACGAAGCAGGAGCGGACGGCGTCGAGCAGATCTTCGCGCGTGGGGCCGGCGTGGCCGCGAAGGGTGGCGATGCGCCGGCAGTGTTCGAGGGCGGCGATCTCATCGGCAGTGGAAAGGGCGAAGGGCAGGTTCTTCTCGCGCGAGAGGCGGCCGATGTGGACGAGGAACTCGGCGGCGATTTGCGATGCGGACGACAAGTCCTGAGTCCTGAGTGCTGAGTCCTGAGCATCTGCTTTTCTACGATTCTTTGGCATCGCCCCTGACTGAGTGGCCACCGGCGTCATCTGCTGCCAGAGTCGGTTGTAGTAATGCGGGCTTGGCATGCCGGCGGAGTAGCCATTTAACGCGTCGAGGCGCTCGAAGCTGTAGCGCATGATGGCGGTCTGGGTTTCGTCGTCGTTGAGCTTGAGCGGCTTGGGGCGCTTGGGCGACTGTGGGACGATCATCGGCAGGGCTGCCGTGTGGAAACCGCCGGTGACGACGATGATCGGGGCGGTTACGCCTGCCGCGCGGTTCTTTGCTAGCTGGTCGGCCACGTGCGCGGCCATCGCTTGCTCGCGGGCGAGCGTGCCGTCGCTCGCGAGTGCTTCGGGCGTGTACTCGATCCGCGCCATGGCGCAGTACGCGGCGACGCGGTGGATAAATTCACGCGGGTCGCCGTGGCTGCCGTCGGATTCGAAGAGGTGATCCCAGAGATCGTTCGGATCACGACAGCCGGTGCGTTTGGCGAGGGCCTGCAGATACTGACTTCGCCGCAGGTGTGATTCTTCGAGGAGGGAGCGGGCGCGGGGGTTGGGTTGCGCGGCTAATTCTTCGCGCTCGGACAGAAGCTGCTCGGGATAAGTCAGGTCGATGAAGCGGAGGGTTGCGCCGACGTGTTGGCCGATGCGCAGGGCGACCAACTCGGGCGAGTAGTCGCAGAAGGGATAGTAACCTGCGAATCGGGCGGGGTCGGGTTTCTTGCCGGTGGAGGCCGCGAGGGCGGCGGCCAGTTCCGGCGGCACGAGGCGGCCCTGTTTGTCGATGTAGCTGGTGTAGATCGCGATCGGGGGGCGGGTTTTCTCGTGCAGGATCAGGGGGATGAGTGGGTCGAAACTGTCCGGTCCTTCGACGAGCAGGGCGGATGGTTTGACGTCGAGGATGAGGCGGCGGAGGTGGTAGGCGCAGGCGGGGCTGTGGTGGCGGATGGGGAAGTAGATCAGCTCCGGGGTGATCAGGAGGGGGAGAAGCTCGTCGAAGATGGCGCCAGGGTTAGACATCAACGTATCACGGGCGTCTCGCCCGTGCTGAGTGTTTGGGTACTATCCTGAACCGCATTTTGTAAATGTTCCGACGCAGCTCGCACGGGCGAGACGCCCGTGATACGGCCGAGGGAATTAAGTCTCCAGCAACTTTCTCGCGTCGTAGTACGCCTTCCAGTTCGCGTTCTTTTGTCCGCGAGCCTTCACCACCACATCAAAGTAATGGCGGATCTTCTTCGCATCGTCCGGGTTGTCTTTCAGCACCGTGCCGACGAGTTGGCGAACCAGGTGCGGTGGCTGGACACGGCCATCACCGAAATAGGCGGCGTCGAGCGCGGCGGAAAACGCCACGCTCACCGCCTCGGCGGTAGACATCACCGTGCTGGGCCGCTCGATCGCCGTCCCCTCAGCGCTGCGGCCGCTGCGCAGGTCGTGGAAGGTGGTGACGAGCAGATCCATGATGTCGGGGTCGAAGCGGGCGGTCGCACCCGAGTCGCCCAGAAGCATCTGCGTCTGCTGCGTGACCAGCTCCAGCTCGAAATCCTTGTCGGCGATCGGGTGGACGGTCTCGAAGTTGAAGCGGCGCTTGAGGGCCGACGACATCTCGTGCACGCCGCGGTCGCGGAGGTTGGCGGTGGCGATCAGGTTAAAACCCTTCTGGGCGAGGACGACGCCTTCCTCTTCGCCCAGTTCCGGGACGTGGAGCACCTTGTCCGAGAGGATGCTGATCAGCGTGTCTTGGATCTCCTGCGGGGAGCGGGTGATCTCTTCGAAGCGCACGATTAGGCCGCGCTTCAGGCCGCTGTAGAGCGGCGATGGGACCAGCGCGCGGGTCGAGGGTCCCTCTGCCAGCAGCAGGGCGTAGTTCCACGAATACTTGATCTGATCCTCGGTTGTGCCCGCGGTTCCCTGGATCGTGTGCGTGCTCGAGCCGCAGACGGCCGCGGCCAGGAGTTCGCTCAGCATTGACTTTGCCGTGCCGGGTTCGCCGACCAGCATCAGGCCGCGATTGCCCAGCAGGGTGACGATGCAGCGGTCGATCAGGATGTCGTCGCCGTAGAACTTCTTCCCCACCGCCACGCCAGCCTTCTTCCCGGCGAGGGTGACGGGGAGTTCCTTGCCGTCGGAGCCGAGGATGAACGTGCGCACCGCGACGGGCGAGAGTCGCCAGCCGGGCGGCTTGGCGGCCTTGTCGTTCGCAGCCAGAGCGGCGAGCTCGTCGGCAAATAAAACTTCTGCGGGTTGACGGGCGACGGGGCGGTCATTCGGCTTGGCGGTCATGATTGATTTCCAGTACGAGTCGCGGAAGTGGCGTTACGCGAATGCTTTCTTTTCCCAATCGGCATCAAATCCCTTGCCATCGGCGGCCGCGCCGCGAAGGTCGTTGTAGCACTCGCTTAAGAGCACGCGCGGCACGTCGCCCAGCGGCAGCTTGTCCGCGTTGTAGCTGTAGGTCGATTCGTTTTCGCCGGTGCGGCTGAAGTAGAGGTGTTGCAGGGCGATGGCGCGGTCGGTTTCGGGGAGGCCGTTGCCGGTGAATTCGATCACTGCCTCGAGGCGCAGCGACGGGAAGTTCTTCTTGTAGACGTGGAACCAGCCGCCGTCCTCCGCCTGCCCGCGCGTGTAGCCGGCCTTGGTGAGGCGGCTGCGGAGCTTGAACGCCTGCAGCATGTGGCCAAGGAAATCGTTCACATCGGTCGCCTCTTTCTGCCCGTCGCCCAACGTGTATTGCGATGCGCCGAACTGCCCAAAGAGGGGCTCGACGTTGTAATCCGAGAAGTGCTGCCGCCATGCCGCGGCGGCTTCGGCGGGGATCGTTGCCGAATGGGCCAGTCGCACCGAGGCCGACGGCGCGAGCGTAACCGCGTCGTCGTTCGTATCCGTCAGCGAGCCGTCTTCCATCGGGCGGAACGTCTGGGTCACGTTTCCCTTCTCATCCACCGCCGTCCAGACCAGCCGTTGCGCGTAGCGTTTGAGGATCGGATGTTTGTTGAGGTACGTGTCCCAGTCGGCGAACGTCCAGGATCGCTGTGTGCACATGGCTTCGAACAGCCGCTCCTTCTGCAGCTTGAGGATCGACGTGATCTCCTTTTTCGCGTTCGACAGGATCTTCTTCGCTTCCTTGACCTGCTCTTCGTCCTCGCCCTGGCGCGGCTCGGGGAGAGACTTGATCGCCTTGCCCTCTTCATTGGTGATCGTCACGTTGAATTGCTCGTCCAGTTTTGCGACGAACTTCCGCGGGCCGTAGTCGATGGTCAATTCGCCGGCGTCGTCGAAGCCGCCGGTGGGGATCGTGCGGTCTGCCAGCTCGTCGAGCGTCCAACCCTTGCGGTCGGCGAGCGCGCTGACGAGTTGCTCGGCCTCTTTACGTATACCCGCGGTGCGGAAGCGCGCCGATGTCGCGAGCAGCACCTGGATCGCGCTCGGATGTTCGATGTACGCCAGCATGTGCAGCAGCGCCTTGCACTGGTGAACGCGCACGCCGTACCACGTCTTGAGGTATTGCGCCGCCACCGGCGCCGCGCGCCCGCCGCAGCACGCGGCCGCCACGGCAAGCACGCCCTTCTCCTTTGTCGCAGTGCCGATGGGTTCCTTGATCTTCTGGTTGTAGAACTGCTGGTACCACTGCGCCTCGTCCTTGTCGCCGTAATACTGCGGATACTGCTTGGAAAGCTGCGCGTGCCGAGCCGCCACCGAAGACGCGTATTTGTGAGCCTCCTCGTGCCCGTGCGGGATCGTGTCCTGCCCGATCCACGCCTGCAAAACGTGCTGGCCAAGCTCCTCGGCGTCCGGCCTGCGGAAGTACGAGCAATACCGCCGCAGCATCGGCCCGGGCTCAGGGTTGCCGAGCTTGCACGCGTTGGCGATGAGATAAGTCAGGATCTGCGGATCGACCGCTTTGCCGCTCTCCGCCCAGTGAACCGTGGGGAGCATGTCGAACTTGAACCAGGCAAGGTTCGCGGGAGCGCCCCTGGCGAGGAACTTGCGCGCGTCGGCAGCGAGCGTGTCGAAGTTCACGAACTCGTCAATCGGCACGCCCAGACGTTCCAGGGCGCTCATCATCGCGCCAGCGGCGATCTCCTGTTTCTCCTTCTTCAGCACCGCCTTAAGCGATGACACCGCACTTTCGCGGCAAGTGACGCCGACGCGCCCGAGCCACTCCGCCGCGACGGCGCGCATGTCTGCTTTTCCATCCGACAACGCGGCAACGATCCGCTGTTCCTTTCCCTTCACCGTCTCCAAACACGCCTGCGCCAGCGCACGCTCCTTCTTCGAGCCGCCCAGCGCCAACTCCCACATCATCGCCAGCCACCTTGGCGGCAACTGCGGGAACTGCGCCAGCACCGCAAACACCGCCGCACGCCGAGATTCGGTGTGATAATCCTTCGGGCGGTTGAACACCTCTTCCAGCACGTCGGGGTGCTCGGCGTAATAGCCCCACGTGCGCGACGGCGGGAAGCCCGGCGACCGCTCCCACCGTGACGTGTTCAGGATCAACATCGCCAGCGGCCGATGGTCAACCTCGACCGCGTCGAACGCCGCCGCGATCGCGCGCAGGTCCGACTGATCCGCGTGTGCCCGCGCATAGCTCTCGAACAGTTGGCGCAGGTTCCACTCGTTGGCGACATTGGTTCGGGCTTCCTTGTTCACGCCCATCGCGTTCGTGACGACCGCCAGCCGCACTGCATGGATCGGCTTAAGCTCCGGCCGCTTGGCGAACTCCTGCAGCGTTTGCTGGATTCGCCAATCACCTTCGAACGATTTGATCCGAAGGGCTGGGTCGTTCGCGTGCAGGTCTTCGAGGCGGCGGCAGAACTCGCCAAATTCTTTGTCGTCGATCGGCGTCGGCGCGTCCCCGCTCGGATGCCGCTGGTGCATCTGAAGCTGCTCTTGATAGAGCTTGTCGAGCGACTTACGGAGCGCAAGTCGCGTTTCGTCGACAATTGGGGCATGCCGTTCGACCGGCGGGATCGGGGGCAGATCGATTGCCGGTGAATCATTGTCGAATGACTCTGGCGTCGCGAGCAGATTGGCAATCGCCTGCTTCACCTTCGCAGCGGTTTCGATTTCGAGCCGCTCCTGTAAAAATGGTCGCGCCGATTCACCCGCCAACTGCCACAGCAGCGCAGTCGCTTGCGCACGTTCGTCGTTCGAGCCCGACGCCGCCTTGTCACGCACTCGTTCGATACCGTCCGGCCCAGCCCGTTTCAGCAGCGTCAGTGCCGCCTCGCGTACCGTCTTGGCCGACGACACACCAAGTTCGGCCAGCTTTCCGAGGAAAGGCCCGGGTATGGCGCCAAGACGCGTCATCAGGTCCAGCAGGTGCACTTTCTGGTCCGCTGCTCCGGACGACAGCGCCTCCAGCACCGGCGCGGGATGCCGTTCGAATGCCGCGCCCATTCCCTTGAGCGAGTCCAGCACGCTGGCGAGTTGCCGGAAGTTCCAGTCGCGCGGCTTGATCGACACCAGCGTCCGCACCGCCAGGTCCGCCGGCGCGCCGCGGGTAGTCAGCATCTGCTCGATCGTCGCGGCTTCGAGGCTGCCCTTGTCTGGGTCCGACGAGTAGCGGTCGCGGGTCGTCTCGATCAGGAAGCACTCGAGCCAGTCCGGGAAACCCAGCACCGCGCCCATCAGCCGCCGTTGCGCATTGCGCGAAGCGGCCTCGTAGATATCAGCCATGCGCAGGAAGAACGCGGCCTCGGTCTTTAGACCGTCAAAGATTTCCTTGACTCTCACCTCCGCTGGCGGGTTCACGATGTAGCGTTGTGTCGAACAGGTCAGTTGCAGCGCCTCGTGCGCGTCGATGGTCGCCGCCAGTTCCGCGATCACGTCCGCCTCGTCCCCGTCCACCGCGTACCGGAACGCGCGCTCGCCAAGCCCCGCGCGCGCTTTTTCCAAAAGACTGAGGTCCGCCTTCAGCGCTTCCAATCGTTCCGCCGGCAAACCCGCCCGATTCCGCACCTTCACATCCATGTCGAATGCCCTCCTCGCATCGGGGGTGCAATAGCGTATCGCCGCCCTGAGCGCATTCCAAGTGATACGGGCAAGCCCTTGAGCCCACCGCACGTTTCGCCACAATCCGTCCATGGCCCGTTTGTCCGATCTGTTGCCTGTCATCCGCCGCGTCGGCGTGCTCACGTTCGTCCGCCGCGTCTGGGCCGAGATCCAGGACGATCACCTTTTCACCTGGGGCGCGGCCCTAGCCTACTCCTGGCTGTTCGCCATCTTTCCCTTCCTCATCTTCCTGCTCACGCTCATCCCGCATCTCCCGGACAAGGTGATCCTTGCAGCTTACACGCAAATCCCCGACGTGCTCTACGCCTGGCTCCCCGCCCCCTCGGCTTGGACGCTTTGGGAAAACATCCGCCGCATACTCTGGGAGCCGCCCAAGGGCCTGCTCTCCGTCGGTCTTCTGATCACTATCTGGGCCGCCAGCGGCGGGGTCAACATGACCATGACCGCGCTCGACCGCTGCTACGAAGTAGAGCGCGGCCGCTCCTTTTTCCGCCGCCGCTTCATCGCCATCGGCATCACGGTCATCGTCGCCATCATGATCATCGCGGTGCTGATCCTGATCCCGATCGGCAATTTGGTCACCAAGTACACGGTTCAATATTGGGACGACCATCAGTGGTACCTGCCGCAATGGATTCTCTGGACCTGGAACATCTGCCGCTTTGCCCTTGCTGGCGTGCTGATGTTCACCATCGTTGCCATCATGTACTTCTACGGCATCAGCGTGAAGCAGCGCTGGCACGTCTTCTCCCCCGGCGCGATCTTTACCATTGGGGTCTGGATTCTCCTGGGCCTCGGCTTTCGCTGGTACGTCGATGCCTTCGGCAAGGACAGCTACAACCGCACGTACGGCACCGTCGGCGGCGTCGCGGTCCTCCTCCTCTTCTTCTACCTCGATGCCCTGGTCCTCATGATCGGCGCTGAGATCAACAGCGAGATTGACTACGAAATGCTGGGCGTCGAGCGCGGTTGCCGCGATTTTACTGTCGTCCCGCACGCCCTCTTCGTCGAACAAAGCCAGCCAGTTGCCAGGAATGAACGGAATGGACCGGTAAGTCCGTAAAGTTTTCCCGTTCCCCATCCCGCCGCCCACGGCGCAAAATCGACGCCATGGCACAAATAAAAGATGTCCCGAAGGTGCTGCGATCACTGGGATTCGTCCCGCTCGCCAAGAAGGTCTGGGCCGAGGTTAACGAAGACGACGTCTTCACCTGGGGCTCGGCGCTGGCTTACGCGTGGATCTTCGCGATTTTCCCCTTCATGATCTTCCTCCTCACGCTTGCCCCCTACCTGCCCGGCGGGGCTAAAAAACAGATCATGGACCAAGTCTCCAACGTCGCCTACTCCAGCGTCGGTGGCGACGCCGGTGAGAAGATCGTCAACAGCGTCAATGACGTCATGAGCAAGCAGAAGGGCGGCCTCCTCTCCATCGGTCTCATCCTCGCAATCTGGGGGGCCAGCGGCGGAATGGTCATGACCATGAACGCCCTCGACAAGGCCTACTACGTCCATTGCACGCGCTCCTTCATCAAGCAGCGCGCAATCGCGATCGGGCTCACCGTCGCCACCGCCGTCCTCATTCTGGCCGTCGTCTTCCTCCTCCCGATCGGCGCCGCGATCATCACCTACCTGGCCAATCACAGTCACATCGGCCTGATCGGGAAGATCCTGATCAACATCGTCCGCTACGTCGTCGCGCTGGCCATGCTTTTTGGCATCGTCTCCCTGATCTATTACTTTGGCCCATGCATCAAGCAGAAGTACCACCTGGTGACGCCGGGCGCGATCTTCACCGTCATCGTCTGGATCGTGCTCGCGTTTGTCTTCGGCTTCTACGTCGGCCATTTCGGCAACTTCAATGCGACGTATGGCGCACTCGGCGCCGCAATCATCATGCTCCTCTTCTTTTACATCAACGCCGTCGTGCTCCTCATCGGCGCGGAGATCAACAGCGTCCTGGACTTCGAAACCCTCAATGTCAAACCCGGCGCGACCGACCTTACCCAAGCGAAGGCCAAGGCCGAGTACGACGATAAACACGCCGGTGAGGAACACGCCACCCAGCAAGGCGCAGGCCAGGGCAAGGGTCATGAACATGAACCTGTCCACCTTCCGATCATCCCCGCGCCGGCTCCCGCGCACCGAGCGCGAAATCTGTTGATCTTCACCTCGTCGTTCCTCGCCCTTCGCTTCGCCTGGCGGCAGTTCTGGGCATTGCGCGCCAAGCGCCGCGCTAAAGAACTCGCCAAAGCGCGTATCAGGTACTGGTGGTGGCCTTGGCGGACAACCTGAACTCGCCTGTGTACAAGTTACGACTCCTTGCGTTTCAAGAGCCAGAGTGTGCGAGCAATGGTTCACCCCGCTGCAGGCGGCAAGGAGTCTCCCATGATGCGTTTCACGAAACTGACGTTGGCGCTGGCCCTGACCGGATCGGTCCTGGCCGGTCGATCTTTCTCGGCCGATAAACCCGACGGCCCGCCGCCCCGTGATGGCGGCGGCGCGGGAGGTCCAGGCGGAGGCAGGCCCGGTGGTGGCGGCGGGCCCGGCGGTCCCGGTGGTCCGGGCGGCCCGCAAGGTGGGGCTCACCTCATCCCGCGCTTCGCCGAGGATAAACTCAACCTCAGCGACGACCAGAAAGCGCAGATCGCCGACCTCGAAAAGGAAATGAAAGGCCGGCTCGCCAAAATCCTCACCGCCGACCAGATGAAAGCGCTCGAAGACGCCCGACCCCCGCAGCGCGGGCAGGGTGGACCCGGCGGCGGTGGACCGGGTGGGCCCGGTGGTGGCCAAGGTGGCGCGGGCGGTGGGCAGGGCGGCCCGGGCGGCGGTGGTCCCGGCGGCGGCGGCGGAAGG
>JAQGHM010000009.1 GCA_028291615.1 Phycisphaerales bacterium
AGTGCCTCATTAGTGACGAGGAACGATCGAAGCGCCGCTCGGCAGGTCGTTCGATTCCACGCCACGAACTTTCGGTGGCGAGATCACGATCGGAAGGAGAATTGAAACCGCCATCACGCCGGCAATGATGTGCAGCGCACCGTGATAAGAGCCGTTGACTTCACGCATGTGCGCAATCAGCAGCGGCCCAAACGCGCTGGCAAACCCCCAGGCCGTCAGCATCAGGCCGTAGATCGGGCCGACGTTCTTCGAGCCAAAGTAATCAGCGGCAAATGCGGGCATCGTGCCGAATCCGCCGCCGTAGCACATCAGCACGACGAAGGTGACGATCGTCATCAACGAAACGGTCGCGATGTTTGGATAGAACCAGAAGAGAATCGCTTGAATCGCGAACATGATGACAAACGTCGCCCGCCGGGTGATCAAGTCCGAAACCCAGGCCCAGAAGACGCGCCCGACGGCGTTACCAATGCTGGCCACGCCGACCATGCCCGCCGCGGCAGTCGCGGTTGCGGCTGCCAACTCCTGAAAGAGCGGCGCCTCCTGCGAGATGATCGAAATGCCCGCACAGGTATTGAGAAACAGCAGCAACCAGAGCGCATACCATTGCCAGGTCTTGAGCGCCTCGCCCAGCGTGTAGTCATGCCCAGCCCGTTGCGAAGATTGCGAAGATGAAGGCGTCCAACCGTCAGGCCTCCATCCCTCGGGTGGATTCTGCATGAACAATCCGCCAACAACCGTCACCACCAGAAATGCGATGCCCAGATAAGCAAACGTGTGTAAGACCCCGACGCTCTGTATAAGGCGCGTCGCTAACGGCGCCGTAATGAGCGCCCCGGCGCCGAATCCACCAACGGCAACGCCGGTAATAAGTCCGCGTCGATCCGGGAACCATTTCACCAGGACCGCCACCGGAACGATGTAGGCAAACCCAAGGCCGATTCCCCCGATCAAGCCGTAACTCAGATATAGCCACCACAGCTTGTTCGCCGAGAAGCTGGCGAGAAACACGCCAAGCCCGTAGAGCGCGCCGCCGGTCACCGCAACAACGCGAGGCCCCCGGCGATTCAGCCACAGGCCGCCGAAGAACGCGGCGATTCCCAGCACGAAAATGCTGATCGTAAACGTCAGCGTGACTTCCGAAATGCTCCAGCCAAATTGCTTCACGAGCGGCGCGCGAAATACGCTCCAGGCATAAACCGCGCCCAAGGCCAATTGCATCAGCACTCCCGCGAGCGCCACGTACCATCGATTGATCGTCTTCATGATTTCCTCTTACAGCGGCATTACGACAACTTCGGTCTTCGGCATCGCATCGAACGTCGCTCGATCGATGCGCAGGTGCGCCATGACCAGTTCCGGCGGGGTGTGAGCCAGCCACTCCGACAGCGAAACGTCCTGGTAGTAACTGCTCTTGAACATCTCCAGGAAGACCAGGTCCGTATCCCCGGTGTTCTCGACGTAGTGCAGCAGCGTCCGTTCCACGTACCCGACATCCCCCGCCTGGAAGTCCATCGTGCGCGCCTTGTTACCGGTCGCCACGACCGTCATCCGCCCCTTGCCGGCGATGTAGTATTGCCACTCGTCGGCGTTGGGGTGCCAGTGCAATTCCCGCAGCCCGCCCGGGCGAACCGTGACCATTGCCATCGTCGTCGCCGAGACCTTGAACTTGCTCGAATCGACGATGCGCACTTCTCCCCCTTTGGTCGACTTCGTCGGCGGCATTTCCATCGTGCGAAATGCGAAATCGACCGTAGATCTCTCGAGCGCCCCGCCCGCTGCTTTCTGGTCGGCTTCCAATGACCCGGGAACTTCGGTCTGGAAGATGAACAGCTCCTGCTTGGGAAGTCCCTTGAGCGATTCCTGGCTTACGGAGAAGTTCTTTGCCAGCACCTCGGGTGGCAGGTGCGCCATCGCGTCGCTCAGCAGGACGGTCTCCGACTCCGAGAAATCGCCATCGTCGAACACCAGCATGAACTCACAGCCGTCCGGCTCGAGCCCCTGAATCGAATGGGGAATCCCGCCGGGGAAGTACCACAGGTCGTACTTCTTCACGTCCGCGACAAAGCTCTTGCCCTCCTTGTCGATGCTGGTGATCCGCGCCGTCCCGTAGAGCATGATTGCCCACTCGCCGGCCGTGTGCCAATGCAGCTCACGAACGCCCCCGGCCGTAAGCCTCATGTTCACGCCAGCCATGGACTTGGAGACGGGCAGTTCGCGAACGGTCACTTCCCGGGACCATCCGCCTTCGTAGGCGCGCTTGTTCGCAAACGAGAAGGGGTACTTGAAGTTTTGAACCAGGCTCTTGGAATCGGTGGCGGGCGGCCACGCCGAATCCACGTTCTGTGCATCGAGCGGGGGATTCGTCGGGCCGGGATCGTTTCTGCTCCGATCCGCAGCCATCGCCGGAACGATTCCGGACATGGCCAGCGCGGCCGCTGCGGGCGCGAGTTGAAGCACCATCGTACGTCGCGAAACGCTGCTGTCGCTTGTGCGGTTCATGGAGGTGTCCTTTTCAATCTGGATGGGAACGGACGTCCGGTCATGCGGCAGGGCAAAAGCAATCGCGGTGCCACCGGTCCGAGCGTGATTTTGAAGCCCCCTCGTTGATGGCGGCAGCGGTTCCAGCCACCCGCTCTACCCAGTTGGCGGGAAATTTACCCCCCCCGTTGCCATCGGCCCCAAGCTTACCCGCGCCTGCTCCGCGGCCGGATCGCACAGCGTTTTGGTAAGGGTTCGCCGGTGGCGCCCGCAAGCCATCCCGGAAAGTCCAACCGGCCCTTAGGGCGCAGCCCGCTCGGGACGCGACGCATGTCGCATCGGGCGCGTAGCCCGCCGATCAATTCGTTTGGCCACGATTCAACGAATGGACACGAATCAGAAGGGAAGGAACCAGACCGGCTGGGGATGACCCCTTGGCTTGCGGAACCGCTTGGCGCGTTGGACATCGGCAAGATGCCAGGCGTAGAGGCACGAAGGCACTGAGGCACGCAGGCACGCAGGGGTGGAAAAGGGATCAGGGATCAGTGAATTCACTTCCTGCCTTCCGCCTTGTCCCTCACTTCGTGCCTCCGTGCCTTCGTGCCTCAGTGCCTCGCATCTACTGATCACCGCACTCCCCACGATCACCCCCGTCGGCAGCAGCGCCCCCGCTTCGATCATCCCCACCTGCTCGGCCAGCTCGATCATCCATCGCTGCAGGGCGTCGCTGGGCATCGCCAGATCGCGCGACCAGATGTCCCTGTCCTGAGCCTGTCGAAGGGCGCTGAGGGCCGCCCGCTTCAGCGACGCGTAGATGTGAAACCGCTCCCCAATGATCCGCGTCGAGCGGCTGCGATACTCGACCGTCTTGATCCCCCGCAGGATCAACTCGGCATAGGGCTGGCGGATGGAGAGGGCGCGCATGCTACAGCGCGTATCGGGCGGAATGCGGCGGGGAATTAGCGGCGGATTGACGGCGGGGCGTGCACAATAACGTAAGGCCGATCAGTGGCCGAGCCGGCACGCGCCGACTCTCGAACCACAAGCATCTTACCCGCCGGCTCGGTCCACTGCATTGGCGGGTTATGCGGTGGCTTGTGCCGGCCCAGTCATTTGGAATTCAGAGTGCAGTGTAGTCGCGTGACCGATCCGTCCCTGCGCCACACGCGGACCTTGTAAATGCCATCGCCGACATAGAAGAGGATAGCCCACGTTCGCCCAGTGCCGTCGGCCAACGAATCGAAGTACAACCCTGGCGGCACTCCCTTGAGTCCCCGCATCATCTGCCTCTCGAACTCGCGGCGGAGCCGCCAGCGCTGCAGAAATGACTGCGGCCGCTGTACCGCCGGGTCGGCAAGCGCGACGACGCCTCCGTCTATCGAAAAGTCGAGGACTTCGGATTCAGTGCCGCCCTCACCACACTCCACGGAGAACTCAGCGACATATTCCCCGCCGTCCCGCGCGAAGACTTTTGCTTCAACGGCGAAGCGGCCGTTCGGGAAACCCGTGATCTCCGTTCCGCGCGGCGGGTAGTACGCGTCGCCGACGACGACGCGGCCGCCGGTGACAGAGAGGTTTCCGAGACTAAGGGTTCGGTCTGCCAAATGCGTCTCGCCCGCCGCCGCATAACTGGTGATTATTCGGACCGGCCGCGCAGATTAGCATGACACGCCGCTCCACGCCCGGCCGACGGAAATCCTACCCTATCAAAGCACCTGCGGCGATCCAACGTTTCGGATTGCATGCGGCAAAGACCAAGGCGCTGTCGCGTGTTCAAGTAACCCCGCACAACCCGCGAGGCCCGGCGGGGCAGGTGACGGGTGCTACTCGGGCGGGTAGAGTACCCTTGGTGGACTTCGAAGCGATCTTGCCATTCCAGGTTTTCGCGCTGGTCGTTTCCCCTTTCACCTTTCTCTTACCCGAGAAGGCCATATACGTCTTCGCTGGGATCCTGTTGGCTTCGCAATTCATGATCATCACACGATCGTTCAACCGCGAAAAGGGCGACAGGCTCGGCTATGTGCTCGTCAATGAGATCTACTGTGCAGTTACAGTTGCGCTTATCGTGCTCGGCCCCGTGGTGATCGGCAGGAGGCCAGGAGTGAACTGAACCTCGTCGACTCGCGCAACCAACGAGGCCCGGCGGGGCGGGCGGGTGAGGGGCGCAAGTCGAGAGTCCTTATTCTCCTGCCGTCCGTCCTGAGCTTGTCGAAGGGCGCAGCGGCTCCACTCCGTTGCATGACAGAGGGGAGCGACTTCGCCCCTCGGGCCCCGAGCGACCCGACGGGCCGGGGGAATTATCGAGACGGTTCATCCCCCGTCGCGCGCCCGCATTCCGGGCAGCGGTCGGGCGTGGCGTGGCAGTCGTAGCCGCAGTGTCGGCAGAGGCCCGGGCGCATGCGCACACGCCGCGCCCGTCGTCGCCACCGGGCGAACCGCACGGCCGGTAGGATTGCCGTCAGCAACATGATGGACCAGTAGGGGCAGGAAAGTTCTCGCATCGAAACGGCGCTATTCCGACTATGAAAGTATTCCAAGGAAAAGCCGAACCGGTTGAAGAACCTTCCTTCTGAACCCCCCGCCTCAGTGTAGCTCACTGGCGCGGAGTGCTGCCATCCCGTTCCCGCAGAAAGGTAACTGTCCTCGCGGATGACTGAGCCGAACAACCCGCCACGATATGTACCGATTCTCAGTTCCAGCCGGGGGTTTTCCCGTGACCACCAGACGATGTCGCGCGCTCGATAACTCCGCACCCACGCCGCCGCCGTTGTCACGCACAGCACGAGCGACAGCACCGTCGCGACACTCGTCAGGATGCGGAGCAGTCGCGTCATTCTCCGGCATCTTACGCCAATTCCGGAATCGGCCCCACCGACTCGTTCACATGCACAACCCGCGAGGCCCGGCGGGGCGGGCGGGTGAGGGGCGCAAGTCGAGAGTCCTTATTCCGCCTGCCGCGCAGCGGCTTGGCTCCGTCGCATGACAGAGGGGGGCGACTTCGCCCCTCGGGCACTGAGCGACCCGACGGGCCGGTGGAGTGGATGGAGCGGCGAGCACGGGTTCCCTGACGTGCGGCTTGGCATTAGTATTCCATCGTGGAAGATCGGTGGATCAGGTTCGTCGGCGGTGAGCTGCAGGCGCGTCTACTTAAGAACGTCGCCGGAGTCGGGCTGGCAAGCCTTAATCAACGACGCATTGCTGGCTTATTACTTGTAGTTGGTGTCCTTATATCAGGATGCGGGTCGGCGAAAGAATTTCCGCCCGTGACATTTCGCGTACTGGATCCCGCGACGCGATCTCCGGTGGAACGCGTGGCTGTGAACGTGCAAAGTTACCGCCATGTGATTGGCCCAGGGGCTATCAACAAGTTTCGTCGTTTCGGCGAAACGGATCCAGACGGGTGTGTCACCGTTCGGGGGCTCGAAGGTAATCTCGCGCACAGTTTTGCGTTCGTCAAATCCGGATATATGAGTAATGGGGCGATCATGGGCAAGGATGGCAGGCTTTCCGTCGGGCCCGCATTGCCGCCGGGTATCCCGTGGGCGGGGGAGCCTGAGAGTGTCCAGAACATCGCCAGTCAGCCCATTGAAATTTCCCTGCCAAAGCTTCCGGCCACTGCCTCCGGGGCAGCCACGACCACCACGGTCAATGGCGGAGGCCGCTAGGCCTTAAACCAGCGCGATCCACCCCCGCTGTGCGTCCGCTGATGTGGGAGTCGCTGCGCGACAGAGATGAAAGGACTTTCAGCCGCCCCGGCATCTCACCCCGCCCCGTCGGCCTGCGGGCTTGGTTCTTCGCACCGCCGGAATGCGGAAGTGGTTCGCGCAACGGTGCGCCGCAAGGTCTGGGAAGCAGGCTCCAAGCTCAGCGCAGCGCGCGGCGC
>JAQGHM010000012.1 GCA_028291615.1 Phycisphaerales bacterium
TATACGTGAAGGATCTGGTGGTCGCGGTCGGCACACTTTGGCTGCTTTCACGCCTTGGCACGGTCAGCATAAGGCCGCGGCCGCTTGGAAAGCTGAGCACCGTGCTACAATTGGGGGTGGTGATGGCGACGCTGGTCGCCCCTGACCTGGGGCGGTGGCGCGCCGGATTGCCCCGCGTCCTGTTGCCGGCCCTGTGGTGGGGGGTAACGGGGGTGGCGGTGGCGTCTTGTGTGGATTACGTGGTGCAGGGCATTCGAACGTATCGAGCGTCGCGACCTTAGAGGAAGGACTTATGCCGTTTTCCCCGATTCCTGAGATCCTGGAAGAACTGAAGGCCGGCCGGCCCATTGTCCTGGTGGATGATGAAGACCGCGAGAACGAGGGGGATGTGGTTTACGCGGCGGAGTCCTGCACGCCCGAGGCGATCAACTTCATGGTCACGCATGCCCGGGGGGTGGTCTGCCTGGCGCTGACGGTGGAGCAGGTCGATCGGCTGCGCTTGCATCCGCAGACGCAGTTTAACACGGCGCAGATGGGTACGGCCTTTACGGTGACGATCGACGCGCATCCGCGGTTTGGGGTGACGACGGGGGTGTCGGCCAAGGATCGGGCCAAGACGATCGAGGTGGCGATCGCGGAGGATGCCCAGCCGCAGGACCTGCTGCGGCCCGGGCATATCAACCCGTTGCGGGCGCGAGACGGCGGCGTCCTGGTGCGGGCGGGGCAGACGGAAGGCTCGGTCGATCTGGCGCGGCTGGCCGGGATGAAGCCGGCGGCGGTGATCTGCGAGATCATGCGCGATGACGGCGAGATGGCGCGGCGGCCGGAGCTGGAGGAGTTTTGCCGCGTGCACAACCTGAAGATGTGCACGATCGCGGACCTGATCAGCTATCGCCTGAAGAGCGAGCAGTTCGTCAAGCGGATCGAAACGGTGCAGCTCCCGACGAACTGGGGGACGTTCACGCTGCACGCCTACCAGAGCATGGTCGATCCGCAGCCGCATCTCGCCCTATGCAAAGGCGGCATAGGCGAGCGCGATGCGCAGGGGAAGGCGATCATCCACGAAGAGCCGGTGCTGGTGCGCGTGCACAGCGAATGCCTGACCGGCGACGTCTTCGGCAGCGGCAAGTGCGACTGCGGCTCGCAATTGTCGGCCGCGATGCAGATGATCGAGCAGGCCGGGAAGGGCGTGCTGCTGTATCTAAGGCAGGAAGGTCGCGGCATCGGCCTGGTGAACAAGCTGCACGCGTATGCGCTGCAGGAGAAGGGCCTGGATACGGTCGAAGCCAACCTGCAACTGGGCCTGCCGGTAGACAAGCGCGACTACGGCATCGGCAGCCAGATCCTCCGGGACCTGGGATTACGCAAGCTGCTGATCATGACGAATAATCCGAAGAAGATTCATGGGATCGAGGGCTATGGCCTGTCGATCGTGGATCAGATTCCGATTCGCATTGAGCCGGGCGAGCATAACAAGCGGTATCTGGAGACGAAGAAGGCAAAGATGGGGCATAAGCTGTAGTCTTGTGGTGCGGGCGTCCCCGCCTGCTCTTCCGCTTCCTGCGCTGCAAAGACGAAACGCCAAGAAGCCAGGTAGCCAAGGAGCCAGGAAGAGGAATCGAGCGATGAGCCATGTCCGTCTCGTGCGTTGGAACCTGTTCGAGCTGCGGCGCGCGGCGATTTTGGCTGTCAGACACGCTGTCACTTCAATTGGATGATGGACGATTGAAGTGCTTGCCGCATCCAGCGGAAAGCGGCTATTGCGAAAATGAGGGGCTTACCCTCGCACAGGCGAGTGAACGGGGGCGGTTGTATCGCGAAACGTTCTACGTCTGTCGAAACTGCGGGCGGGACGGCGAAACGATCGAAAAAGAGGTCGCAAGAGATTGGGACCCGTTCACGACCTCCGTTCGCGGAGCGATGAAGTGGAGCTGGGGATCGGCGGTGATCGTGGTGCCCTTTCTGATGTGGATGCGCTGGTGGCAGGGCGCGGAGGTGATCGGTGGCACGACGCTTCTCTGGCCCGGCGTCTGCTGGTGGGAAAACCGAAAGATCGCCAAGGTATCGGCCGCTCGTGGTCTTCCGCGAGCCGATGCGCCGGGGCAGTTCCCCATTGGAAAACCAACTGCGGGATGCTGCGCTGAAACGGTAATTGGTCAACCACTGCCGTCTGAGGCCGGCGCGACCCGCGCGACGGGTCCGTGCTGTGATAAGCCTGATTGGATCGAAGCATTCGGCGTGAAAGACGAAGATCGCGTCCCGTGCTCGACCTGTCGGATGGGAGTCATGGCTGTATCCGAGCATGCGATTCATTGAGCACTGGATTCTCACGCGATGGCGATACGTCTCGTCAACGAGTCTGGCAACGTCTTCTGGTTCACCAGCGGAGACTGGCTCCGGCTAATCGAGTTCGCCGCGCGGCACGGATGGCCGCTAAATGCAGCGCTCGACCCGCAGAACTGGGACGGTTCTCTGGCCTGTAATGACGCGTACGAGATCCTGGGCGGCGCTTCACTGACGGCGACGGATTCGCTTGCGATTGCGGACGCGATCGATCGGGCACTACGAGACGATCAGACCCATGCCAACATCGCCAGCAAACTGGAAACGCGTGAGACGGAGGTACGTCGCATCCTACCTGACTACGATCCGGCGAAGTACGCTACGGAAGTACTGAAGCGATGGGGTAAGTTTGCGGCTTTCGCGCGCACCGGTGCCCTTCGTGTCGACCTGACTGATTGAGCCAGCCGCGCGCGGTCGCCGCGTCGGCGGCTCTCTTCCTGGGCTCATTTTTCTGGTACTGTCGAGCGGATATGCGCACCTGGGGATACACACCTTCATCTGAGGAACTGGCGGCCGTTAAGGATGCGACCACTGCGTTTCGGCAAACATGGGCATCGATCCGTCCACCGTGGCCGGCCCCGTTCGACGGAACGATCACCGATGTGCGCGCGATCGACTATATGCAATACGAAGGCATCCAGTTCCCGCCGTGCGGGATTGAAGGCGCAGCGTTAATCTGCGGCGAAGTGGTTCGCCGCGTCGCCTCGCTGGAATGGATCATTGCCTACACCGGCCAATGGTTTATTGCCACGGAGGAGGATGACTGGCCGGGCATCGTGATCTGTCCCGTCTCTCGGGTGTACGAATTGGAGTTTTCGGGAACGCCGCAGTTCGGTCGGTATGGCTTATTTGCGGCGCGGGCCGCAATGGATTGTTTGCCGTATGCACGCCCCGAGGCGCAAGGTGCGCTTCGTGCGTTGATTGATCTCGTCGAAGGTTGCGTTGAAGGGTCAGAGCGATAAGTTGTAGGGGAAAGGGCGGAACCGCGGTTAACCGCCACCGTTGGCGATTGAATATCGCATTCGCCGCCTCAGGCAAGGAGCACAATGGGAAAGACATGGGAACATCCGCAGTTGGGAAAGCTGGAGTACGACCGCGGTCGTGACGCCTGGACGGGTACTATCGGCGTGCCGGCCTTTCGGGCATTCACTCACACTGGGGACGACGACCATGTCCCAGGGCACTGTGAGCTCACGTTGGAAGCCGAGGACGACAGCGATACGCCCTCCCCGGCGGCTGTGGCGATGGCGCTGAAGTTGCTGGCTGCACAAGAAAAGCTGGTCGAGGCATTGACGACGACGCTGTGGGACGATTTCAATGGTCGCGGTCCCCGAACGGGAATGTGGTGGCACGGAGACCTGAGTCAGGTCCTTGAGAATGGTGAAGAGGAGGAAGTTCCCCCGCTCAGCAGCGCCAGCGCCTTGCTGGGTTGGATGCACCCCACTGGAATCGTCGTTCGTCACAGCGGCATCCGGAGTGATCAACCCCCGTTGATCGAGTTGACGTGCTCCGCCGTGTTCGAAGAGGAGCATGGCGTGGGCATCCTCACCGACGGCGAACGCGTGCTCGGCACCGGATACATTTACGACGTCGAACCATTTCAGACGGACTGAACACCGCGAGTACGAAGCCTCTTCATCTGTGGCCAAGCTCGACCAGTCACCCCTGCCGCCGTCGCCGCCCGAATACGACCATCCCCAGTCCCACCGCCACAGCGCCCAAGCCCGGCTCGGGCGCGCTGGTGACGACCCGCACGTCATCTGCGAACGACGCGTTATGCAGGTCCAATGTGATCGTCCGCCGATCTGCGCTCAGCGTGATCACGTCGCTGGTCCCGCCGCCGCCTGGCGTCAGTTCCAGACCATGGTCTGGCCCGGAGGAGTAGGTCTCGCCTGGTAGGCCGAGCAGCGCGTTGGTGTTGTTCTCGGTCGTCGAAAGCACCAGCAGCCCCAGGATCGGCCGGCCGAACGTGATCGTGCCGATCGTCTCCAGCGCATCGTTGGTCGCGCGGCTGCCGTTGACGTCGAAGTGGAGGGTGTAGGTGTCCACCATCGTGCCGGCGGTGATCGTCCCCGGGCTCAGGTTCTGATCCGCCGACCCCGGCGACGTCCCGGGCGACGTGATGTCGGCGGCGACGCCCTGCGAAAGCGTCAACGCCTGCCGCTCGGCGAAGGCGCGGATCAGCGTGTTGCTCTCCCAGTTGTTCGACGAGACATCCGCCGGGGGCGACGCGACGAACGTGACCGCGCCGGTCATCGAAACCACCTGCGCCCGCACGCGACTCGTCGGTGTCACCACCCCTGCGCAAACCGCCACCCACACGATTAAAGTTCGCATCGTCCCAAACCTCCGTGGGCGAAATTTAAACCAATCCTCGCCCCAAAGTCGAACGCCTTGCGACGCCTTTCGTCACCGCTCTCCCGTTCCCCCAGACACCGCCGCCCCCCCCGCCGTTGATTTCGTCGAATTCCCCGCGTTTGATGGCTCGGTCACGCTCAGCACCTGCACGTGGATCTCCGGCGGCAGCAGGCTCTCGATCCGCCGCTGGAAGCTTCCCTTGATGATGTGGTGCAGGGCGCCGCGCCGGCTCGAGCCGATCAGGATGCGGTCCACCCCGTTCATCGCCGCGAGTTCCGCGAGTTGCTCGGCGGCGTTGGTCCCCGTGTCGTACATGGGGATGATCGGCACGCCGAACCCGTGGCCCCGGCTCAGGAAATCGGCGAACATCGCCTGCGCCGCGGGATCGTTGTCCAGCGTGAAGCGGCTTTCCGCCTCGACCTTAAAGTTCAGCGCCACCTCGCGGATGAAGCAGACGACCAGGGCCGCGTTCTCGGCGGCGGCGATCTCCATCGCCGCGTCCGCCATCGCCGCCGATCCCGCCGTCGCCAGCAGGATGCGCGGCCGCGCCAGCGCCTCGGGCGTGAGCTGCTCGATGATCGCCCGCCGCAGCAGGCTCGGCTTGGGACGCCGCGTCGCCGCGTAGCGCGTCAGTTGCCGCAGCGTCAGCCCGACGGCCAGCACGATCGTCACGAAGATCAGCGCGTGGAACTTGGTAAACGCCAGCGTGAACCAGATGGCGATCAAGAGCCCGCCGATCAGCGCCATCGGCAGCTTGCGCTTGATCCGCCGCAGCCGCGGGTGGAAGACCGTGATGCAGCAGTTGATCGACACCGCCCCGACGATGCCGATCGCATACAGGTGCGAGAGGGTCTCGAGGTCGTGGTAAAACAACAGCACGAGAGACGGCACCGCCGCCGCGACGATCGCCCCGATCCACGGCGCGCCGAGCGAATTGAGCCTCTGGAAAAACTGCGGCAATTCCCCATCGCGCGACATCACGTACGTCACGCTCATCAGCCCGTTCACCGCCGTGTTCGTCGCCGACAGCAGCAAGAGCCCGCCCAGGATGCGCACCGGCCATTCCCCCAGCGGCCCGACGTACACCTTGGCCATGTACGCCAGCATGTCTTCCGTGTGCGCCTCGCGCCCCAGGGGCACGATCGCGCACATCGCCGCCGCCAGGATCAGGTTGAAAATCGCCACCTCGCTGGCGACCACCCAGATGCTCTTGCGCGCCGTCTCATAGACCGGCCGCTTCATCACCCCAGTCAGGTTCGCGATCGCTTCCACCCCCGACAATGCCAGCACGATCGAGACGAACGCCTCCCACAACTTTAGAGGCGGGTGGTGCATCGTCCCCAGATCCAGGTGGCGCCAGTCGATCTGCGGCAGCGCGAACGCCACCACCATCAGCGTGATCGCCACCATCCCCGCCGCCGCGAAGAGCGCAAACCCCGCCGAGTGCTTGGGCCCCATCAGGTTGAACGCGCCGATCATCCCGATCGACACGATCGCCCAGAGCGCCGGGCTCTTCCAGCTCCAGAGCGGGTCCGGCGGCTTGGCTTCGCTGCTCTCCTGTGTCCGAATGTCAGACCCCGCGTCCGGCTCGCTGGTCACCTGCGCCGAATGCTGCCCAAGCCCAAAGTAGTGAAACGCATCCACCGCCGACAGCGACGCCGTGATCGTGTAATCCGCAAACAGCAGCAGCGCCCCCACCACGCCCAGCAGCGCGCTGCGATGCCGCGCCGCGGTGTAGACGCCCCCGCCATCCGGGTAAATCCGGCAGATCTGCGTGTACGCCCACCCCACCGCCAGGATGAGCACGCTCATCCCCGCGATCAGGTAAAACGACGACCGCCCCGCCACCGCGAAGGCGATCCCCAGCACGTAAAGCCGGCTGGTCCCCCAGTCGCCAAAGAGCAGCCCTGCCGCTCCGAACCATCCCAGGTTGCGCGGCCGCTCGCTTGAGAGCATCGCCAGCGCTTGAGGCTTGTCTCGTCCATTCCCGTCTTCAGATTTGGCGTCCATAGGCTTCAACAGCGGATGAGCGCTCCCCGCGCCGCACGGAACCTGCCCGCGCAGAGGGAGAGCCTCGTCGTCCGCACAGCGCTAGCTCGAGTGGGGTGCGCGGTGCCACGATTAGCCACGCCTAAACAGCAGCGCGGCAACCGTGTCACCCCCGCAGGGGAGACAGGCGTTGTGCCCTTTCAAATCGAGGGGTGCGAGTGCAATCCTCGTGCCTACGGGATTAGCTGACGGGCTAGGGCTTGAAAGTGCCCCGGGACTTTTGTGAGTCCCTGCGCCCCTGGTTTTGGTGGTTTCCCACTTCAACCCTTGGGTTTCCCGCACCCCGGCCTATTTGGCCGGCGTCTCGGCGGTCACAGGGCGCTTACGTTAAAGACCGACGCCCCGCCCCGTCAAGAAGGGATTTCCGGACGAACAGATTAGATTGTTGTAACCTCTTATTTGAGAGCACTTAATGGCGGGTCATTCGTCGCCTTTGGCGCTGGCCACCGCCTCGCGTCCGCCCGAGTCCTCCGCCGCCGCCCCCGCCGGGGGCGAGGGCTCGGTGGTCGAGAGCACCTGCACGTGAATCTCCGGCGGCAGCAGGCTCTCGATCCGACGTTGAAAGCTTCCCTTGATGATGTGGTGAAGCACGCCCCGGCGGCTCGACCCCATCAAAATGCGATCCACCCCGTTCATCGCCGCCAGCTCGGCGATCAGCTCTGCCGCGTTGGTCCCCGTGTCATACATCGGGATGATCGGCACGCCCCGCGCATGCGCCTTCTCCAGGAAATCGCCGAACATCGCCTGCGCCGCCGGATCGTTGTCCAGCGTCAATCGCGTCTCGGCCTCGACCTTGTAGTTCAGCGCCACCTCGCGGACGAAACAGACGACCAGCGCCGCCTCCGCCGCCGCCGCCACGTCGATCGCCGCGTCCGCCATCGTCGCCGAGCCCGCCGTCGCCAGCAGGATGCGCGGTTTGCTCAGCGCCTCCGGGGTCAACTGCTCGACGATCGCCCGCCGCAGCAGGCTGGGCTTGGGATAACGCCGCGCCGCAAGGCGCGTCACCTGCCGCAGCGACAGCCCAATCGCCAGCACGATGGTCACGAAGATCAGCGCCGGGATCTTGGTTGTCGCCAGCGTCACCCAGATCGCGACCAGCAGCAGCGCCATCGCCGCCATCGCCGCCTTGCGCCACGCCTTGCGCAAGCGCGGGTGGATCGTCGCCAGCGAACAGTCGATCGCCACCGCGCCGACCACGCCGATCGCGTATAGCGACGCCAGCGTGTGCAAATCATGCGCAAAAAGCAGCACGATCGCCGGCACCGTCGCCGCCAGGATCGCCGCCACCCATGGCGCACCGAACGAGTTCAGCTTCTGAAAGACCGCGGGCATCTCGCCATCGCGCGACATCACGTACATGATCGACATCAGCCCGTTAATGGCGGTGTTGGTCGCCGACAGCAGCAGCAGCCCGCCCACGACGCGCACCATCCACTCGCCCACCGGCCCGACGTATGCCTGCGCGAGGTAAGCCAGCATGTCCTCGGTGTGCGACTCGCGCGCCAGGTTGCCGGCGTTGGCGACCGCCGGATCGGAGCCGGGCGGCGACGCCAGCGCGACCATGACGATCGCCAGCACCAGGTTGAGCAGCGCCACCTCCGCCGCGACCGCCCAGATGCTCTTGCGCGCCGTCGCAAAGACGGGTTTGCGCATCACCCCCGTCAGGTTCGCCACCGCCTCCACCCCCGATAGTGCCAGCACGATGTAGACGAACCCATGCCACATCTCCGAGGGCGCGTGAAACAGCCGGCCCCAGTGCACGTGCGCCCAGCGGATCTGCGGCAATGCGAAGACGACGATCAGCAGCGTGATCGCCATCATCCCCGCCGCCGTGAAGATCGCATAACCCGCCGTATGCTTCGGGCCCAGCAGGTTGAACGCGCCGATCACCAGGATCGCGACCACCGCCCAGAGCCCGGGGCTGCGCCAACTGAAGAGCGGTTCGCGCTCGGCGGCCGCCTCACCATCCTTGGGGATGCGGATCTCGTCCCCCGCCGGCTCTTGGCTGACTTGCGCCGCCTCGTGCTTCCCCAGCCCAAAATAGTGAAACGCCTCAACTGAGGAGAGCGATGCCGTAATCGTGTAATCCGCAAAGAGCAGCAGCGCCCCGATCACCCCCAGCAGCGGACTGCGCATCCGCCCGGCGGTGTAAACCCCGCCCCCATTCTGATAAAGCCGGCAGATCTGCGTGTACGCCCATCCGATCGTCAGGATGAGCAAGCTCATCGCCGCGATCAGGTAGAACGATGACCGCCCCGCCACGAGGAACGCGATCCCCAGCACGTAAAGCCGGCTGGTCCCCCAATCGCCAAACAACAGCCCCGCCGCCCCGAACCACCCCAGGTTACGTGGCCGCTCACTCGACAGCATCGCCAGCGCCGGCGGCAGGGTTTTGTCCGATGGTTCCATAAAGGCCGTAGCGACACTATCCGGCAACGCCCTCGGGCGTGATGGGGGATCGCACTCAAACTAGCTAAGGGAGGACGAACGTGCAACTGGGAGAACGGCGGGGCAAGTCATCCGAACTTCGCCGACAATTGATCCAGCCACCCCTGAGCCACGCCAGCGTCTGCCGGATCTTCGGCCGCGCACCCGAGGGCACATGCGCCTCGTGCAGCAAGTTGCTCCAACGCCGCCAGCATCGCCGAGCGATCGCGCACCCAGGCTGGCGCTTCCACCCCCCATCTCCAAAGAGCCAACCCTCAGTCGCCCCGCGCCGAATCAGACCCCACAGACTGCCACAATCGGATCCGCTCCACAATCCCATCAACGCGATCGCGCGTCGCCTCAATTTCAATATCGATCGGAGTAGTCCCCATGCGATGATTAGAGCGGATAGTTACCCGAAAACGGCCCGGCCCCGCCGAGATTGCGCTCACCGCCGCCGTATCAGCCCAACTCACCGGAAATGTGCCGTGCAAATCGTCTGTCAAGCCGTCCATCAACCCGCACCGTTTCGCTCTCGCTAACCCTTTGCGATGTTGCCAGAAACTGATCGCCACGGCCACGAGCACGAAGACGCCAATTCCCACCCACACGCCCAGCACCGGCGGCCGACCGCTCGGTATCACAGCCACGCAGAACAACGTCAAACACACAAGCAGCAGGAGCGCGACCAGATGCATCGTCGGATCCACTCTGTTCGCATGTTGCACGCAACCCACCGCGTTGAACCGCGCCTGTACCGTGCCCGGATGCGACCCATGGCGACGGAGCCAAGCCCCAACGCCAATTGTCGCCAGAAGAAACATCAGCACGACCAGCCACATATGCCCCCGCTGACTCAACATCGCGGGCACAAAGTTAAGCGCCGCGAGCAGTCCGAACCCGATCATGGATCTAGGCCGGCAAGTCGCGCTATCCGCGTGCCCGCCGCGAGCAAAACCATAAAGCACCATCACCGCGTCGTCGTAAGTTCGACCGCACTCCGGACACGTCCCCGAAGGCGGCAGCCCCTCCAGCGCATATCCGCAAGCCGGACAAAGTCTCGCCGCGACCGGTTCCATCGCATGCGAAACGTGAGCGACCAATGAGCCGAAAATCCCCGCCATGCGTTAGATTCTAACCGATCAAAGAACGCATTTCGCCCCCCAACATGCCGCGTGAGAACGGCGGGCTCTGAGCTCTTATCCCCACCCTACCGAAACCCCATCGAAAGACTGATCGGATCCAGATCCCCCTCCGAAAGCGTCACGTTATCCACGTGCCCGTCCGCAAAACCGACCATGATCCGTCCTTTGTGCCGCACCTTGTCCAGCAGGCGTGGGTCGCCCGCTCCCTTCACCGGCGGCTTGCCGATGCATTGGCGGTACCAGTCCCCCATCGTGCAGTCGCGGTCGCCGTCGTTCCAGAGCATCCAACTGTTCGGATCTTCCGAGCTGAACGAGGCCCCGCGCGGCGCGGCGTCGGCCAGGAGCATCAGGTCCGAAGCGCGGGGAAAGCGCACCGAATGCCCGCGATAGCCGGGATTGCCCGCCGTCCACCACCCCAAGGCGGCCTCATTGAAGGCATAGCTGCTCCAGTGCGACCCGCCTTGTTGCACCGTCACGCCGTAGCGCCCGCCGTCCTTGTCGGAAGGACAGACCATGATCTGCCGGATCACGCCGGTGTTCAGGCTGTCCTCCAGGGTCTGCTTCGACGTGAAATCGATCCCCTGCCCGAGATACTTTCCGATCCCCGCCGCCGTCGACGTGATGTGCAGCGTCGTGGTGCCGTAATACTCGTACTTCTCCCGCCGCGAATCCTGAACATCATCAGGCGTCGAAGCCAGCGTAAACCCGCCGTTCGCGGAGACGTTGATCTGCCCCGCCATCGGCATGTACCCGCGATGGTCGTTGGCGTGCAACATCATCCCCTGCAAAATCTGCCGCTGCTGGGCACAGCACTTGAGCTGATTCGACTTCTCGCGTGCCTTGCTCAGCGCCGGCAGCAGGATCGCGATCAACAGCGCGATGATGCCGATCACGACCAGCAGTTCAACCAGGGTAAACGCCCGCGCAACCGCATTAAGCCGACGAGAAATGATCATGTACCCTCGCCCGGGCCGTCGCCCGAGGAACGAATCCGTGAGATATGCCGATCCGATTGCGCAAGTGGCGCATCGACCGAAGTAACAGCTACGGTACCGAGGCTTAGCGGCTGAGTAAAGCTTGGAATGGTTGGTATTCACGGGACGCGGGCGGGCTGACGCGACAATCGGCCCACAGATGAGAGACGGGTGGGGTAGGATGCGGGGGTGAGGCGGCTGCGCTGCATCCTATTCAACGTTGGGACGGTGCTGTCGGCAGTGCTGTGCATGGGGACCGTGTCGCTTTGGGTGCGGAGTTATGCTCGGCTTGAGGGCGTCACCCTGATCAAGGGACTGGCGCCGGCCGGTGTGTTGGAGCGGCGGGTCATCGAGATCGGGTCTTCGCGCGGGTTTCTCAGATTGGCCGAGGCACACGAGTTTTGGACCGCGCGGCCATATCCCGGCGAGCAGCGTCCCGTGCTGGGTCCCTGGCAGGCGAAGCCGGTCTACGAAGCCCAGCCTCGAAGTCTCGCGCCGCCCGGCGGAGCCTGGTTCTGGATTTTCCGGATTACCGAGACGTCAACTCACACGGGCGTCGGGCGCACGGATCATCGCGTCCTCATCTTTCCCCACGGGTGCGCCGTGGCGACATTCGCGGTCCTGCCGATAACGTCCGTCCTGCTGTGGCGACGGCGGCGGCGGGCACGCGGTGCGAACAGCTATTGCCCGACATGCGGCTACGATCTTCGCGCCACGCCCGACCGCTGCCCCGAGTGCGGGAGTGTTCCCACCGCGAAGGAGTGATCGCAGCCAATCCTTCCTCGGCTTGCCCGTCCCGCCTCGCCCATTACAATCCGCCGCCAATGGCCCAGGCGACTCAGTCTATTCTTTGCTGCTCGTGACCGATAACTACCTGAGACCAAAGGTCAGAAGACCATTTTTAATAATAACGCCGATACGATGGTGCCGAGCGTGAACACAAAAATGCAGCGGTCGGCCATCATCTCTGGGTGCCAACGTTACCGCTACGTACTCGAGCGCGAGTGGCGAGCCGATCTTCCTGGCATTCTGTTCGTAGCCCTCAATCCGTCGACTGCCGATGGCCAGTACGACGATCCAACTGTTCGCCGGTGCGTCGGCTTCGCGAACTCATGGGGTTTTGGAAAGCTTGTTATCGCGAATCTCTTCGCGCTACGATCAAGCCACCCGTCGCTGCTGTCGCTCGATGCCGATCCGATTGGCCCACAAAATGACTGGTGGCTGACCGAACTTTCGGTCCGGTTCCAACTTACCATCGCGGCGTGGGGCATTCATGGTTCCTTACAGCAGCGAGCAGCCGAAGTGATGCCGAAACTAAGCAATGTCCATCACCTCGGGCTGACGAATGCGGGCCATCCACGGCACCCGCTATACCTCCCGAAAACGACCCGCCCAACGAGATATTAACTGCACGACAAATCCCACTTGACGGCCTTGCTTACCAGTGGTAAGATTTTCTTACCATGACCGATCAAATACCTTTCTCAATGGTGTCGGTGACCGACAAGGTGAAGAAGGCGTTGGTGGACTTCTTTCGTGGTTTAGGCCGCGACATCGATGAGATCAACGACGAAACCGACCTGATTGAAAGCACGGGTGCATCCAGCGACGAGGGGGTCGATTTCGCCATCGACCTCGCTGACGTGCTTGGTTCCGAAGTACCCGACGACTTCAACCCCTTCGTGCATCCCTCCGGAAAGCGGGGAATGAAGTTCCGCGAGCTGGTTGAACACGCTGAGCGCTTCGTTCGCGCGAGTAAAGGAGGTGACCATGGCGCTTAACAATGACAAGAAGGATATAGCCGTGCGCCTTCGGTGGGCACGCGAGCAGGCCGGGCTATCCCAAGGCCAGGTTGCGCAACGCATGGCAATGCATCGTCCGACCATCTCGCAAATTGAAGCTGGCGAGCGGAATGTGAGGATCGATGAAATCGACCGTCTTGCGGAGCTTTACGGTGTCAGCCGAGATTGGCTGGTGGACGGCGACAAGGTTCTACCGGGTGAGCGTGATCCGCGCATCCAAATGGCCGCGCGGGAACTTGGCAAGCTGAAGGGTGCAGACCTCGATGCTATCCTGCGTTTAATTCAAGTACTTCGCGATAACGGGGGCGAAAAGTGAGTGATAGAACAGCCCTTGGGCGGCGGGCACTTCGCGCAGCAATGCAACTTCGGCGGAATCTCGCGATACCTCGCCAAGTCGCTATCAACGCTTTCGACGTCGCCCAAATGTCCGGGTTAGACGTGCGATTCCTCGACGTACCATCACTCGAAGGCATGTTCGTTCGCGATCCCGGCTTGCGGGTCCTTCTACCTTCCTTGAAGCATCGGCCTCGGTCGCGGGTACTATTCTCCTGTGCCCACGAGATCGGCCATCACCAGTTCGGGCACGGAACGAAGGCGGACGAATACCTTGCCGAAGCCCAAAGCCCCGCGTTTTCTGATGAAGAGTTTCTAGCCGAGTCTTTCGCCCGGCATCTCCTAATGCCACGCGCAGCGGTCCTTGACGCCTTTCAGCGACGGAACTGGGACTCTCAGAGTCCAGCCGCGCAACAGGTCTATCAGGTAAGCGGTGAACTGGGCGTGGGCTACGAAACTCTTCTGAATCACATGTCGTATTCGCTCGAATTGATCTCGCGGGTCGAGCGAGATCGGTTGGCGAAGACAACTCCGAAGGCGCTACAACTAGAACTCACCGGCGATCCGGCTATCCGAAAAGTCGTTGTCGTCGACTTGTTCTGGAACCATGTTCCAATCGATGCCGAATGTGGCGAGATCATCATCTTTCCAGCCAATGTAGGTGCCAATTGCCCATTGCTGAGCCCGTTGTCGAACCGTGAAAACGTCTCGGTCTATACCGCGTCTAAAGCCGGCCAAGGCTCTATCGTCCTCGGCGGCAACGAAGTCACAGTGCGTGTGGCACGACAGCATTACATTGGCCCGTATCTAAACCGGTATTTGCCCGACCCCGATGAGCACTGAAGCCCCAATAGTCATCGAGCACTCGAACCTCTCGGTTGCGTGGTCCCACGCGCTGCTGGAAACGATGAAGCCAGGACGGCGCAATTTGCGCCCGATAGTGCTCACGATTGGGGAGTTTCAGGGCCAGCAGCCGCCAGAGGTCAAGGCCTTGCGTGACATGCTAGACCAACGGCTCGTTGCTCTCGGCAAAAACGCCAGCGATATCTCGGCGTTGACGATCTTCCCATACAAGATGTGGGTGCGTCGCGGCCGTCCCTCCTGCGGCCCGTTCAGCGAGTTATGTGTTAAACGATTCTTGCCCCGTATGCGCAAGCGGGATCGACAAAACCAATACGGCACCTATTTCGAGCGGATGATGGCTTTTAGCGGCACGCGCCGCGATGGGGTCCGCGTCGTTAATCAGCTTCAATTCGTGATCGACTTGCTGAATAAAGACCGAAGGCCGCGGGAATCAGCATTGCAGATCACGTGCTTTGATCCAGCGAAGGATCATACAGGCCAGCCAGTCCGTGGCTTTCCCTGTCTTCAGCAAGTCGGCATCTCATACGACGATGGTGGCCAGCTTGCGGTCAACGCGTTCTACCCGATGCAATACATCTTCGATCGCGCGTACGGTAACTATCTCGGCCTTTGCCACCTCGGCGAATTCTTGGCCCATGAGACCCAGCTTCGATTCTCGCGGCTGACCTGTTTCATCGGTAAGCCTGAACTTGGGGACGTCCCAAAGCGGGACCTGCCAACGTTGGTCCAGGCAGCGAAGGATGCGATTGAGGCGGCAAATTAACGGAGGCATTGACATGAAGTTCTCAGAATACCAACGCTTGGCACTATCTTCTGACAAGACGGGCGCAGATGCAGAGAAGGGTCTTATCGTGACTCTGCTCGGCCTCGCGGGCGAAACTGGCTCACTACTTTCCGAGTACAAGAAATGGTTCCGTGAGGGCGACGCGTACTGCCCCTTCGCTGACCAAGTCTCCGAAGAGCTTGGCGACATCCTTTGGTACTTGGCTAACCTCGCGTCGAAGTTGAACCTCGATCTGGGGGACGTTGCTCAGGAGAATCTTGCAAAAATTGAAGAGCGATGGCCGAAGCGTGCTCCTGATGAACCGGGGCTGTTCGGCGCGTCCCGCCATCGTTACGACTCGGCCTACAAGGAAGGTGAGCAGCTTCCACTCCAGATGCGAGTCGACTTCATGGAGGAAAAGACTGCGGAAGGAAAGAAACTCCGGTTGCGATACAAAGGCCAGATCATCGGCGATCCGCTAACGGACAACTCGCACATCGACGACGGCTACAGGTACCACGATGTTTTTCATATTGGGTGTGCCATCCTGCTCGGCTGGTCACCTGTGATGCGACGCATCCTGCATTGCAAACGGAAATCAGTGCCGGCCGTCGACGTCGTCGAGGACGGTGCTCGCGCCCTAGTGACCGAGGAAGGGGTCTCAGCAGTCGTTTTCGGGCATGCTAGGAACTACTCGATGTTCGAGAAGTCAGCGACTGTCGATTACGAAGTGCTGCGCACCGTGCGTTCGATGGTAGCGCCGTTTGAGGTGCGAACTCGCCCGCTTTCTGACTGGGAACACACTATCCTAACGACCTTCAAGGTCTGGCGGAAGCTTATTGAATATAGCGGCGGAACCGTTATCGGGGACTCTACGACCGGTATCTTGGAGTTCGAGCCGCCGACGTGGTGATAGAAAAGCGGTTCAAAAGTGGCAGGAGGATCTCTCGCGTCTCGCATGTCCGTACAAAATGCAAACATTTTGCTTCTGCCCCACCCTGCCGCTTGATAAACTTCTTAAAGCTCTTTGACAATCCATCTCTTTCAACAAGACCTGCCGACCGAGGGCTTCGCGTTACCCGAAAACAGTCGCAATTCCCCCTCGATTTCACCCCGTTTTCCCGCGATTGACCCGCGAAAACCCGCGATTTACCCTCACTTTTCATTTCCGAAAAATCGATAAGTGACTTCCAAATATACATTTACCGATTTAGCACGGTCCCAGCACTTTTTTCCTCACAGTATGTGCCCCCATTTTCGCCTTCTTCGTCTCCAAGATCCGTTGTTGTGCTCCGCCGACCCGATCCAGGCCCGCGCTCCGCTCCTCGTCTTGCCCGCCCCGGCGGCCCCACTACAATCCGCCGCCGATGGCGGAGACGACGCAGTCCATTCTCTTGCTGCACGTGACCGGCGAGGACCGGCCGGGCATCACGGCGGCGCTGACCAGGATCCTGGGCGGGCAGGGGATCGAGATTCTCGATATCAATCAGACCGTCATTCATCGCACGCTGCTGCTGGGGATGATGGTTCGGATTCCGCCGGCGGTGGAGTCGACCTCAGTGCTGAAGGATTTGCTGTTTGCGGCGCATCGGTCGGAACTCCAGTTGCGGATTACGCCGGTGGATGATGATCAGTACGATGCGTGGGTGGCGCGGCAGGGGAAGCCGCGGTTTATTTTGACGCTGCTGGCGCGGCGGCTGGCGGCGGCGCACCTGGCGGCGGTGTCGGCGGTGATCGCCGAGCAGGGACTCAATATCGACATCATCACGCGGTTGTCGGGGCGGCCGCCTCGGGTTGAGGATGGGCGGCCCCGGCGCGCGTGCGTGGAGTTTTCAATTCGCGGGCAGCCCAAGGATGAAGACGCGCTGCGGGCGGCGCTGATGCAGACGACCCACGAGCATCCGATCGACATCGCCTGGCAGCGCGACAACATCTATCGGCGGATTCGGCGGCTGGTGGCGTTCGACATGGATTCGACGCTGATCCAGCATGAGGTGATCGATGAGCTGGCGCGGGAGGCTGGGGTGTACGAGGCGTGCGCGGCGATCACCGAGGCGGCGATGCGCGGGCAGGTTGATTTCAACGAGTCCTTAACCCGCCGCGTGGCACTGCTGAAGGGATTGCCCGAGGCGACGTTGGCGAAGGTGGCGGAGCGGCTGAATTTGACGGAAGGGGCGGAGCGATTGATCGGGGCGCTGAAATCGTTCGGATATAAGACCGCGATCATCTCGGGCGGGTTCGCGTTCTTCGGGCGGCATCTGCAGAAGAAGCTGGGGATCGATTACGTGAGGACGAACGATCTGGAGATCGAGCGCGGCGTGCTGACCGGGCGGGTGAAGGGAGAGATCGTCAACGCCCAGCGCAAGGCGCAGGTCCTGCAGGAGATCGCGTCGCAGGAGAACATTTCATTGCAGCAGACGATCGCGGTGGGGGATGGCGCGAACGACCTGCCGATGCTGGCGGCGGCGGGGCTGGGGATCGCGTTTCACGCCAAGCCGGTGGTGGCGCAGAGTGCGCGGCATAAGATTTCCACGTTGGGGCTGGATTCGATTCTGTACTTGATAGGGGTGCGGGATCGGGATTTGGTGGAGATGTAGGCGGAATTTGCCGCGAAGCCGCGAGGACGCGAAGGCCGACGCGAAGGAAGGCAAGATGAAGCGCGGGATTGGGTTGCTGGTGATGGGGGTGGTGGCCTGGATGTCGCTCGGGGCGCTGCGGATCGATTCGCCGCGGGAGTATCAGGTGTTCCAGCGGCAGACGCGGCTGGCGGGGAGCATGCTGCTGGAGGGGAAGGTTGAGGGGAAGCTGGAGTATCGATGGGTGGGGAAATCCTCGGCGGTGGATTGGCGCGGTGTGGAGGTGGATTCGAAGACGCACGCGTTTCGGGTGGAAGTTTCGACGCCGGCAGGGGGATGGTATCGGCTGGAGTTTCGCGAAAATGGTATGGCGGCGTCGGTGGTTGAACATGTGGGGATGGGAGAGGTCTTCCTGGTCGCGGGGCAGTCGAATTCGACGAACTATGGATCGGAGAAGCAGAAACCATTGAGCGGAATGGTGGCGTCGTTCGATGGGACTAAATGGGCGAACGCGGATGATCCGCAGCCGGGGGTGTTCGATCGGAGCAAGGGCGGCAGTTTCATCCCGGCGCTTGGGGATGCGATGGTGAAGCGGTACGGCGTGCCGGTCGGGGTCGCTTGTACCGGGGCGGGGGCGACGTCGGTGCGGCAGTGGTTGATGTTGGGGGAGGCAATCGAGGTGCATCCGACGCTGGATAAATTCGTGAAGACGATCGGTCCTGGAAAGTGGGAATGCAGCGGGGAGTTGTACGATCATTTCATGAAGCGTGTGGCGGCGCTGGGACCGCACGGCTTCCGGGCGGTGTTGTGGCATCAGGGAGAGTCAGATGCGGGACAGGCGCGGGCCGGGTATCCGGCGGAGCGGCAGATTTCGGGGAAGCAGTATCGGGAATTGCTGGAGAAGATTATCCGGGCGAGCCGCAAGGACGCGGGTTGGGATGTGCCGTGGTTCGTGGCGCAGGCGACGTATCACAGCGAGACCGATCCGGCGGATGAGGAGTTTCGCGCGGCGCAGAAATCATTGTGGGAAGATGGCGTGGCCCTGGAGGGCGCGGATACGGATGCGCTGGGGAAGGAGTATCGTGCGGGGGTGCATTTTAATGCGAAGGGGTTGAAGGCGCACGGCGAGTTGTGGGCGGAGCGGGTGGGGGTTTATCTGGAAAAGGTGCTGGAGGGGGAGAAGCGCTGAAGCTACTTCAGGAGCGCGCGAATCGCGTCGTCCATTCGTTTTACGGCGGTTTCTTCATCGCCCTGGATGTCGTTGCAGAGGAGGCTGAAGGCGAGGGTGCGGCCGTCTTGCGTGGTGGCGTAGCCGGAGAGGGCGCGGACGCGCCCGATGCTGCCGGTCTTGGCTTGGACTTTGCCTTTGAGGTCGGTGAGGCGTTTCTTGAGGGTGCCATCGACACCGGCGACCGGGAGGGAATCGCGGAACGCCTGCGCCTGGGGGTGGGCCTGCATGACGGCGAGGAGATCGGTGAGCATGCGGGCGGTGACGCGGTTTTCGCGGGCGAGACCCGACCCATCGACGGCGCGGAGGACGTCGGCGTTGGCGATGTGGTTGCGGGTGAGGAACAGGGCGGCGGCGGCGTTGCCGGCTTGCCAGGAGGTGCCGGTGAAGTCGGGGTGCTGTTGGCGGTACTGTTCGCCGGATTGCTTGGCGAGCGCTTCGGCGAAAAAGTTCTGCGAACTCTTGTTCAGGCGCTTGATGAGGGTGGTCATCGTGGCGCTCGAGGTGGTGGCGATGACCTGACCTTGATTGCTGAACTTCTCCGGCGCGCGGAGGATCTTGCCGTCGATCGTGATCCCTTTGCCGGCGAGGTAGGTGCGCAGCGCGTCGGCGGTGAAGTGGCCTGGGTTTTCGACCGGCTTGCTGGCGAGTTCGCTTGGGGTGGAGCAGGTTCCGCTGAGGATGTACTCGTTGGGATCGCTGCCGCGCTTGATGGAGGGAGTCTGCTTGTCGCCGGTCAGGCAGTTGTTGACGATCTTGATAGCGGCAGTGGGGGGAAGGACGTCGTAAGTCACGAGCTCGCCGGGGGCGGTGGGGTGGACGGTGACGTCGATGCAGTTGTCGTTGAAATTCAGGCCAGCGACGGGGGCGCCGTACCAGAATTCGCGAAATGACTTGCTCCATGCGGGCAGGATCCACTGGTCGTCGAAGGCGCGGTCGTCGTAGTAGAGGTTCCCCTTGAGGTGGGTGAGGCCGCGGTCGCGGAGGGCTTTGGCGAAGGGGGCGAAGTGGTCGAGCGGTTTGAGCTTGGCCCATCCCGTGATGACCGAATCGCCCAAGCCGGGATCGCCGCTGCCGATGAGATAGAGGTCATCGCCGGCGAGCGCGAGGCGGGTGGGGAAGGTGCGATCGGGGCCAAGGGCATCGAGGGCGGTGGCGGTGGTAACGAGCTTAAGGTTGGAGGCGGGGATCATCGGGCGGTCGGCTTCGCGGGCGTAGAGCTCGCGGCCAGAGGGGAGCTCGATGATGCGGGCGCTGATGGTTGCGCCGGGGGCAAGGAGGATCGGGTCGAGGCGGCTGGCGAGGGTGGGATCGGAATCGATGCGGGCCGTTGCAGGGGCAGTGGTGGGGGCTGGCGTGGTCGCACAGCCGCTGGAGATGAGCGCGACCAGCAGTACGAAAAGAGTTCCCGAGCTTTTGAGGTGTTTGGACATGCGGTAGGTCATGCTACCGGAGAAAATCAAAAAAGGCGTCCGACTCAGTCGGGCGCCTCTTTGATGAATCAATGATAACTGTCGGCCGCGCGATCACTCGTCTTCGTCTTCGAATTCTTCGTCTTCGAAGTCGTCGTCGTCCTCTTCTTCGTCGGGGTCGTCGAACTCGTCTTCTTCCTCTTCCTCATCCTCGTCGTCTTCGTCTTCATCCTCGTCGAGGTCGTCGTCCTCCTCCTCGTCGAGGTCGTCCTCCTCCTCTTCTTCCTCCTCTTCCTCCTCGGCGGGCTCGCCTTCGGTTTCTTCCTCTTTGTCGTCATCCTCTTCTTCTTCCTCTTCCTCGCCCTTGGCACGTCGCTTGGCGGCGCTAGGGGTGGCGACGAGGGGAAGGTCCTGCTGAGCCCACCATGGCGTTTCCGGAGTCAGGCCGGGAGCGAGGATGGTATAGAGGGGAAGGCGGTCTCGGGCGGCGGGCCTGCTGGTCTGCGTCGTATTCACGTTAACTCCCGTAGATGTCATGGTCCGGTGCTCACTTCCTTGCGTCCGCTGGGGTTAGCCGGACGGAAGTGGCGGTATTGAAGCGAGGTCGCCCCTCACAGTCAAGCCTCAATACGACAAAAGCTCGCACCGCCGCAATGGCGAAAAGCGGGGGTGAAAATCCTCAGTCGATCTTGGCGCGGCGGAGGAGCAGGGCGTTGCCAATAACGGTGACGTCGGAAAGCGCCATTGCGGCGGCAGCGATGAGCGGCGTCAGCAAGCCAAGGGCGGCCAGGGGGATCGCCAGGACGTTGTAGATGAACGCGAGAAACAGGTTCTGGCGGATCTTGGTCATCGTCGCGCGCGAGAGGCGAAGGGCGATGACGATGCCGGTGAGCGAGCCGGAAACCAGCACGATGCCGCCGGTCTCCTTGGCGATGTCGCTGCCGGAGCCGATGGCGATGCCGAGGTCCGCGGCGGCGAGCGCGGGGGCATCATTGATGCCGTCACCGACCATCGCGACCGGCCCGCCGCGCGCGAGCTCCCGAATGACCTGAGCCTTTTGATCGGGACGGACGTCGGCGCGGACGTCGTCGATGCCGACGGCGGCGGCGATCGCCCGCGCGGCGTCGGCGTTGTCGCCGGTGAGGAGGACGGTTCTCAGACCCATGCGGTGTAGCTCGGCGATGGCGGCTTTGGAGTCGGGCTTGATCTCGTCGTCGATCAGCAGCGCGCCCAAGCGATTGACCGCGCCGCTGGCATCCTTGCGGGCGACATGGACGATCGAGCGATGGGCGTCGTCGATGTGGTGCACGTTGGGTGCCGCGCCGTGCTGCAGGAGCAGGGCGTCGTTTCCGACGATCAGCGTTTGGCCATTGACGGTCGCGACGACGCCGAGGCCGGGCTCGTAGTTGAAGGAGTCGGGGTCGGTGATCGGGACGCCGCGCTCGCGGGCCTTGTCGAGGATGGCGCGGGCGAGGGGGTGTTCGGAGAACTGTTCGGCGGAGGCGGTGAGGCGGAGGAGTTCGTCTTCGACGACGCCGTCATAGACGACGATGCCCGCGACGGCGGGGCGGCCGCGGGTGATGGTGCCGGTCTTGTCGAGCACGACGGTGGTGATCCGCTCCGCGTGCTGCAGCGCGTCGATGTCGCGGATCAGGATGCCACGCTGAGCGCCGCGGCCGGTGCCGACCATGAGGGTCGCGGGGACCGCCAAGCCCAGGGCACAGGGGCAGGCAATGATCAGGACGCTGCAGACGGATTGGGCGATTGTTGCCCAGGTCTTTCCGGCTTCCCAAGCATGCGCGTGAGCGTAGGCGTACCAGCCGATGGCGGTAAGCAGCGCTATGGCGAGCACCGTAGGGACGAAGATGGCGGAGATGCGGTCGGCGAGTTGCTGAACCGGCGGTTTGCTGTTCTGCGCGGTCTCGACGAGCTGGACGATCTGGGCGAGGGCGGTTTCGGAGCCCACCTTGGTCGCGCGGACGATGAGCCGGCCGGTCTGATTGAGGGTGCCCGCGATGACCTCGTCACCCGCCTGTCGAAGGACGGGCAGCGGTTCGCCAGTGATCATCGATTCGTCAACGTCGGATTGGCCGGAGAGGACGATGCCGTCAACGGGAATGCGGTCGCCGGGGCGGATGAGGAGTTGGTCGTTTTTGTGGAGGGCGGAGACGGGGACTTGTTCGACGTTGGTGGGTTGCGGGGGAAGAGAAGACGGTTCGGACGGAGCCTCACCCTCCCGGGGGGACCTAGCCACTGAAGTGGCTAGGCCGTCTGCGCGGATTCGGAGCGCGACGGCGGGGGTGAGGTTCAGCAACTCGCGGATCGCCGAGCCGGCCTGATCGCGTGCGCGGGCTTCCATCCAGTGACCCAACGAGATCAGGGCCAGCAGGCCGGTGGCTTCCATGAAGTAGAGGTGGGGGAGGGGCCAGCGTCCGAGGAGCGCGCCAATGAGTGCGACGACGCTGTAGCCATAGGCGACGCTGGCGCCCATGGCGATCAGCGTGTCCATGTTGCTGGTGCCGCGGAGGAGGGCTTTCCAGGCGGAGCGATAGAAAGCGCCGCCGATGAAGACGATCGCGAACGTCGAGGTCGCGAAGGCCAGCCAGTCCATCCAGCCGACGCCGTGATGCGCGGGGTGGATGCCGAGGAGCGGCAAGAGCCAGTGCATCAGCTCGACCGGCAGCCAGAGGGCGATGCCCGCGACGGCGCGGCGGAACCATTGCCGGGCGTGCTCGCGCTGGCTGTGGAGGCGATGTTCCTCGGCGGCGGCGGGGTCGTGCTGGTGGCCCTGCGGCTTGGCGGGGTAGCCGGCCTGGGTGATGGCGGAGGCGATCTGCTCCGGGGCGACTTGGTCGGGATCGAACTGGACGACGGCCCGGCCGCGGGCGAGATTGACCTCCGCCTTGCGGACGCCGGGGAGCGAGGCGGCGGCTTTGCTGACGTGGGAGACGCAGGAGGCGCAGTCCATCCCCGAGACATCGAGGATGCACTGCTCGGTCGGGGGATCGAGAATTGCGGAAGTCGGGTCGGGCATACGCCTTTATTGTATGCGCGGGGGACGGAAGAATTTATAGTGTCGGTCCATCAAACTAACAGAGGAGCGCGCCATGAGCTGTTGCAGATGGTCTGGCGTTGGATTCGGGCTTGAGCTTTTGCTGATGGCCGTGATTGGCGCGGGGGGGTGTAAGCAGAAGCAGGGGGATCCTGCGGCGACCGTTAAGGCGGCGACTACGACGGCGGCGAGTGGGCCGGTGACCGCCGGTGCGGGCGACGCTGGGCGGACGGTGGATTTGACGGTGTTGCCGGATCCGGTGCGGCAGGCGTTGTCGGGGGGGACTGCGGGCGGCGGCGGCGGACGGATGGGGGCGGCATGGTCGGGCGGGGAGGTTGCGTTTACCAATGAACAGCCGGTGTTCCGGATCGCGCGGGATTACGATCAGGAACTGGCGGTGCCGGTGCGGAGCCGTTCTGCGCCGTCGCGGCGGGTCGTTGCGACGCTGGAACCGTTCGGGGGTGAATTGCTGGGGGACTTTGTGGGGGCGGGATCGGCGGATCGGCCGCTGGATTTGACGGCGGGTGGCGAGGGGATGTTGGCCCTTCATCTATACGCACAGGATGCGGCGCGCGCGTCGTATCGCACGACGGCGTTTCTGCGTGATGCGCAGAGCGGCGAGGTGCTGGCGGCGTCGCCGGTTACCGTGTTTGTGGCGCGGCCCAAGTTCTCGGTGTCGGCAAAGGTGGGGGAGCAGGAGGCGGGGACGCTGGGGCGGACGATCAAGGTGCACAACGATGGCGAGACGCTGACGGATTTTTCGGTGCGGGCGGGGTCGGGGTTGGAGGGGCGTATCCTGTTTCAACCCTTGGTTGAGCATGCGGAGTTGCGGGCGGGGCAGACGTTGACGTTCACGGTGATGCCGCGGTTGGCGACGGATTTCACGAAGGCCGAGGGGGCCCTGGTGTTGTCGGGGGCGGGGCAGGAGCGGCGGGAGGCGGTGGGTTTTGCGCTGCCGCCGGGGATGCGGGTGTTTGTCGCGACGAGTTTCAGCACGACCGACTCGAAGGCCAGCGGGACGTATTGCACGAACAATCCGAACACGAATACGCCGATCGGCGGGCCGACTGCGCCGGCGACCGATCCGTTTCCGCTGATCGGTTACGACCCCAGCGATCCACGTCAGAAACACTTTCACGACGGCACGCCGCTGGATGGCGGGAAGGGCAGTGATGAGGACGACCAAGGCCCGATCGGGCGGTTAGCGGATTATCTCAACACGCACCTTTCGGCGCGGGGCATTCCGGGGACGAACATCGACACGAACGGGCGGGTCAAGATCGGCGCAGAAGGGTTCGGCGTGAAGGTCAGCAGCGACACGGGCGCGGCCAAGGGGTCGGACCCGACCGGGCCGCTGGTGGATACGAATTATACGGTGAAAGTCGGTCCTGTTACGGTCGTCAAGGGGACGGGCACGGTCAGCATCAGCCCGCAGGTTGCGGATCAGGTGAACGTGAACAGCAACTCCACGCCGACGGGCAAGGCGCTGAACAACGCGGTCGGCGGCGGGGCGGGCGGCGTGCAGGGGGGGCCGCGCGGGCTGCGCGTGCGCGAGGATTACGCGGCGTTTCGCCGGTCGATCTATCACAACAACGAGCCGGAGTCGGTGGTGGCGGTGGGCGCGGGGACGCCGGCGGAACGGGTGATCCTGCAGACGTGGCACAGCGACCGCTGGTGCCTGGGAACGGGACGGCAGATTATTCTGCGGCTGTGGGACGGGACGGGGTCGCGGCGGATCAGCCGGGAGATCATGCTGACGGATTCGAACACGTTCGGGCAGTGGCCGGCGGCGCTGGCGCTGCCGGACGGGCGGGCGCTGGTGGTGTGGGAAACCTCGCGCACGTGGCACGGTCCGCCGAGGCTGGCGTATCGCGTGAGCACGTACGGCTACGGGAACTGGTCCGAGCAGCGCGCGATCGCGGGTGGTGATGACCCGGCGGGGAATTACGATCCGATGCCGGTCATGGGCGCGGATGGCATCGTGCGGATCTTCTGGCAGCGGGGGCGGGGGACGGCGGCCAAGATCTTCTCTACCCATGGCACGGATGCGGGTGAATTGACGCCGGCAGCGGAGGTGAAGGGTTTGCCGGCGGGGGCGACGCGGCCGGTGGTGCGCGCGGGGGCGGATGGGTCGACGATGCACCTGGTGTGCACTGTGGAATCGTCGCCGCCCAAGGTGGTTTATGGGATCAGTCATGATGGCGGCGCGACATTCGAGCGGGTGACCGCGCTGAGTCCGGCGGCGCTGGATTGCGGCGATGCGGATCTGCTGGTGGCGGGGGATGGGCTGCAATGCGCGTTTCGCGCGGGGCCGGCTTGGGAGTCGCGCATCTTCCATACTGCCAGCCACGACGGGGGGAAGACGTGGAGCGAGGCAAAGGCGGTGACGGCGGCCGATCAGTATGCGGAGTATCCGGTGCTGGTGGATCGGGGCGCGGGTGCGACGGAGTTGCGGTATCACGGTGGGGCGCGGACGGACCGGGCGCTGGTCGGTGCAGCAGGTGCGGCGGCGGCTCCGCCCACGCGCGCGATCTTGAAGCAATTTGCGCTCGCCAGCGATGGGCAGGCGTGGTCCGCGCCGCGGCGGTTGCTGACGGATTTCCCAGCGGTGCAGGCGGCCTGGCTGGAGGTGGCGTTCAACTTGCGCACGCCGCGGGGCCAATACTCGCCCCACGAGATCAGCGTGCTGCTGAACGGGCAGCCGCTGATTCACCAGGTGGGGGTGATTCCGGAGGGGACGTACCTGCTGCCGATCGATCCGGCGCTCCTGGCGAGCGATGCCAATGGGCTGGGTCAGAACACGATTGGTTTGCGCACGGTTCACATGAGCCCTGGGCATTACCAGTCGGCGGCGAACTTCCGCCTGCAGGCGCGGCATGCGTTTCGCGAGACGCTGGTGGTCGCGGATACGCAGGAAGCAGCCGATGCGCTGGCGGCGGGGGAGTCGGAGAGCATCAACCATGGGCGGGCGGATGTGGGCGTCTTCGCGCGGTTCGTGGAAGCGCCGCAGACACCGGCGCTGATCCCGGCGTCGCCCAAGCAGGGCGAGATCATCACGTTGCCGCTGCGGGTGGGGAACATCGGCGAGGCGGCGGCGAGCGGCGTCGTGGTGCGGGTTTACGCAAGCGGGCCGGATCGGGAGGGGAAGTTCACGAGCGAGGCGGTGGGCGAGGCGCTGAACCTGGGCGATCTGGCGCCGCTGGCGGTGCGGGATGTTGAGGTGAAGTTTCCGTACGGCGGGGCCGAGCGCTATTACGTGGTCTCCACGCACGGCGGCGCGGATTTTGATTCGAGCAATGACGTGCATCAGGTCAGCTTCGCGGTGGCCAAAGCACCCTCGATCCGGGCGATCGAGGCGGATGGAAATCAGCCGATCGTGGCGATGGTTTCGGATGATCCGGCTGCGCCATTCCGGTTGCGCATCCTCGACGCGAAGAGCGGCAAGGAGGTGGCGCGGGTGGAGCAGGGGGCGCTGCGCGGCGGCGGCAACGTGCCGCCGGGGACATATCGCCTGGCGATGCAGCGGTATGAGTATGAAGGCCAGGAGGTGACCTTCCCCGACGAGGTGGAGAGGCGGGAGAACCAGCCGCTGCGCGCGTCGCTGCGGACGGCGGTGGAGGTGGAGTTCGCGACGTGGGCCCCGCAGCCCTTCCGCTGGGAGCTGGTGCGGGCGGACAAGCCGGATCAAATCGTGCAGTGGCTCTATGGAGAGCACGCGATGATGCTCGTGCCGCCGGGGGATTATCGCCTGGCGATGAAGCCGACCGAGTATGGCAGCAACCGCGTGGTCTGGCCGGAGGTGATTCACCTGGAGCGCGATGCGCATCGGGTGGTGAAGCTGGACGGTGGGGTTGCGCCGCCGGCGATGTTGGCCAGGCGGGCGACGCCGTTCCGCTGGGGGCTGTGGCGGGTGGGGGATGGGCCGGAGAAGGCTCCGCTGCAGATCGCGGCAGGGGACTGGCGCGCCATCGCCGCGCCGCCGGGGCGATACCATTGGGGAGTGCAGCCGCTGGAGTATAAGTCAATCGTCGCGATGTTCCCGGCGGTGGAGGTGAAGGCGGGGGAACTGACGCGGCCGGAGGAGGCGGCGATCTTCGTGCTGACGCCGAGCAAGTGGAGCGGCGTGCCGTACGCCTATTCATTGGTGGACCCCAGGACGAAGAAGGCGGTGCAGCGCATCTGGAATGGCGGGCTGACGGACCTGTACGTTCCCGCGGGGGAGTATGACGTGCACGTGCAGCCGACGGAATATAAGTCGCGCGAGGTGGTGATGGCGAAGGGGGTGCGGCTGACCGGCGGGCGCGAGGTGCGGATGATGCTGGACAGCGGCGTGGAGTTGGCGGCGGCGGCAGCGGGGATCACAGCGCCGTGGCAGGTGACGTTCTATCGGGAGGGGAACGCGAAGGAGATCGTGCAGCAGTTGCGCGGGGCTACGTGGGGCGCGACGCCGCTGCCGGCGGGGAGCTATCGCGTGGGGATCAAGGCCGAGGAGTATCGCGGGCAGGAGCTGGTGTCGCCCAGGGCGGTGGTGGTGACGGCGGGGAAGGTTACGTTGCTGAAGCTGGACAAGGGGATGGGCGTGACGCAGGCGGTGGAGGGGGAATGAAGAACCGAGGGAGCAAGCGTCAATGGCTGCCTCGCGGATTGCGCGAGCCGCGTCGTACTCAGTTCGGTCCCCTGCATGTTGCGCCGGGCCTCACAAGCCTAGAGATTCCTGACCCTGTTGTGGTCGCCGCCAGCGCACCGTTAGGCGGGACGGTCGTGCTCATCCTCTTCCCAATGGACGACGGCCCGGGTCGTCAGGTCGATCTCGACGGTGAAGTCGGAGTCACCGACCTGCACTAAGCCACGTAAGAGCGTGAGACCGCGAAACGGCAGCAACGCGGCGCGTCGCCGCGCGAGCCGCTCGGCCCACTGCGGTCCGCGTGGACTGAGGCGAATCTGCTCGTCGAGGAACGCGAGGTACGATTCCTCGAACTGGTGCTGTTCCAGGTCCGTCACGTCGCTCGCCCGCTCCCGCAGCAACGCGGGCAAATCCGCCTGCGCACGAACTGCTTCGACGAAAAGAGCGTGAAAACTCATGGGCGCGTCGTGAACCCTAAGCGGTGATCATGCCGAAACGCGCACAGGATATCACGCCACACAGCGTTAGTCCGTCGCGGCGGGGGGAGGGAGAGCAAGGAGGATGGAGGCTGGGTTCGCATTGCATGACCCGCCGGGTCTTGGCGTGCGCCAAATGAAGAACCCACCGAGCAAGCCCAGTGGGCGTTTGTATTTCACGGGAATGTAGAAGACCCTCAGTCCAGCCGCTTGATGTACTTGTCCGGGTCCTTCTCGAACTCTTCCTGGCAGTCCTTGCAGCAGAAGCCGATCGTCTTGCCCTTGTAGACCACCGTCACCTTCGGATCGACCTCGTGATCCTTCCCTTCGACCGGGCAGGTCTTGTTGACCGGCTTGGCTGCGGGTTGGGTGGCCGCGGGCTTGGTGGTGGGGGTCTTGGGCTTGTCGGCGGCGACGACCAGCGATGCACCGCCGATGAACACGGCGGCGGCGGTGGACAGGATCAGGTTACGCATGGTTCTGGGCGCTCCTTGGCAATACTACTTCTTAAAGTAGGCGGCGTTCTTCTCAATGAAATTGTTCCACTCGGCGGGGAGATCTTCCTGCGGGAAGATCGCCTTGACGGGGCATTCGTCCACGCACAGGCCGCAGTCGATGCAGATGTCGTTGTCGATGTAGAGCATCTCGGCGGCGGCGAAGTCGGCTTCATCCTTGGTCGGGTGGATGCAATCGACCGGGCAGACCGCCACGCAGGCGGTGTCCTTGGTTCCGATGCAGGGTTCAGCAATAATGTGGGCCATGACGGCGCTCTCCTTACGACTCGCTCAGCGGATCAAATCAGCAGCAGTATAGGATTATAGGGAGGATCGGCGGAGGGGCAATATGATGCCGGGCAAATTGAAAGCAGCCGCTAGGGTTTTTAGACGGGGATGAGAGATATCCCCGTCATCTCGGCGGGTTTTTCCAGCTCCATCATCTGCAGGGCGGTCGGGGCGACGTCCGCCAGCCTACCCCCTTGTCGAAGCTTTGCACCCTTAAAGCGGTCGTCCACGACGATAATCTCGACCGGGTAGGTCGTATGGGCGGTGTGCGGGCCGCCGGTGGCGGGGTCGATCATCTGCTCGGCGTTGCCGTGGTCGGCCAGGACCAGCGCGGTGCCCCCCTGGCGGCGGACGGCTTCGATCACCCGGCCGACGCATTCGTCCACGATCTCGACCGCCCGGATGGCGGCCTGGAGGTCGCCGGTGTGGCCGACCATGTCGCAGTTGGCGAAGTTGACGACGACCAGGTCGTACTGGCCGGAGTCGATCCGCTTGACGACCTCATCGCAGACGCCGTAGGCGCTCATCTCGGGCATCTGGTTGTAGGTGGTCAGCGGACTGCCATCGGGACAGAACTTGGGCGAGGGGACGATCTGGCGATCTTCGCCGGGGAAGGGATCTTCGCGGTAGTCGTTGAAGAAGAAGGTGACGTGGGGGAACTTCTCGGTCTCAGCCGAGCGGAACTGCTTGAGGCCTTTCCTGCTGAGATAGTCGCCCAGGATGTTGACCATCTTCGGCGGCTTGGGGAAGGCGACGTGGACGGGGAGACCCTCTTCGTAGGCGGTCATGGTGGCGAAGTAGAGCGGGATCTTCGGGCCGCGCTGGAAGCCCTGCACGACCTCGCCCGCGCCACCTTTGGCGGGCTGGGTGTAGGGGAAGGTGTCGTAGACGAAGGCTTTGGTCAGCTCGCGCGGGCGGTCGCCGCGGTAGTTGTAAAAGATGACCGAGTCGTCGGCCTGCACCATCGCCTTGGGGTCGCCGTTGGCATCGACGATGACGCTGGGGGTGACGAACTCGTCGCCGCTCATGTTGGCTTCGGTGGGATGGTCGTAGTAGTGCTGGGTCGCTTCGGGAGCGCTGTTGAAGCGCGGGCCAGCGCCCTGGGCGATGGCGCGGTAGGCGTGCTCGACGCGCTGCCAGCGGTTGTCGCGGTCCATCGCCCAGTAACGACCGCTGACGGTGGCGACCTGTCCGACGCCGATCTCGGCCATCTTGGCTTCGATCTGCCGGATGTATCCCAGGCCGGAATTGGGGGAGGTGTCGCGGCCATCGGTGAAGGCGTGGAGGTAGACGCGCTCGAGGTCGCGGCGCTTGGCGAGGTTGAGCAGGCCGTAGAGATGCTCGAGGAGGCCGTGGACGCCGGCGTCGCTGACAATGCCGAAGATGTGGAGTTTCGTGCCCTTTTGCCGGGCATTATCGACCGCGGCGTTGAGGACGGGGTTGTCGTAGAGCTCGCCGTTGCGAACCTGCTTGGTGATCGCGACGGATTCCTGATCGACGACGCGGCCGGCGCCGATGTTCTGATGACCGACCTCGGAGTTGCCCATCGTCCCCTCGGGCAGGCCGACGTCGAAGCCGCTGGTGTTGATTAACACGCTGGGATATTCGG
>JAQGHM010000022.1 GCA_028291615.1 Phycisphaerales bacterium
ACGATGTTGAGGATGGGGGTGGTGATGGCGGTGGTGACGAGGGCCATGAGGACCATCATGGTGAAGACGGCGGGGGTTAGGACGCCGAGTTTGAGACCGGCGGTGAGGATGACGAGTTCCATGAGGCCGCGGGTGTTCATGAGGATGCCGATGGCGCTGGCCTCGCGCCAGGGGAGTTTGGCGGCGCGGGCGGCGAGGGTTGCGCCGCCGAACTTGCCGGCTGTGGCGACGACGACGATCAGCGCGGTATAGAGCCACATGGTGGGGGTCTTCAGCAGGCCGATTTCGGTTTTGAGGCCGGCGAAGGCGAAGAAGATCGGGAGGAGGAAGACGATCGTGTAATCTTCGAGTTTTTCAGAGAGGTGGCGGACGAACTGCGTGCCTTTGGGCATGACGCAGCCCATGAGGAATGCGCCGAAGAGGGCATGAATGCCGATTGACTCCGTCGTATAGGCGGAGATCAGGACGAGCAGGAAGATGATGGAGACGACGGGTTGAGAGAGGCGGCCCTGGCGATCGTAGATGATCTCGAGGCGCTTGAGGAAGGGGCGGACGAGGAAGAACATGGCAGCGACGTAGAGAGCGGTGAAGCCGATGGTCCAGACGGCCATCGTCATGTTTTCGACTTTTGCGACGGCGACGACGAGGGCGAGCATGCACCAGGCGGTGACGTCGGCAAAGGCGGCGCAGGTGATGGTGAGCGCGCCGATGGGCGTGCGGTGGAGGTTGCGCTCGGTGAGGATGCGGGCGAGGACCGGGAAGGCGGTGATGCTCATGGCCGCGCCCATGAAGAGGGCGACGGGGGTGAAGCGATGCACGGAGATGCCAGCGAACAGTCGCGGGTAGAGGTAGACGGTGAGGGCAGCGCCGAGGATGAAGGGGACGAGGATGGAGGCGGTGGAGATGAGGACGGCGGCGCGGCCCTGGGAACGAACGAGTTTAGGGTCAAGCTCGAGGCCGACGAGGAAGAGGAAGAAGACTACGCCGACCTGGGAGAGGACTTCGAGGAAGGGCCAGGTGTTGGGTGGGAAAAGGAATTCGTACTGGTGTGGGAAGAGCCAACCGAGGAGGCTGGGGCCGAGCATGATGCCGGCGATCATCTCGCCGATGACCTGGGGCTGACCGAAGCGGGACATCAGGAGGCCGACGACGCGGCCGAGGGCGACGATGAGGGTGACTTGAAGAAAGAGGAGGCTGATCTGCATGCGGACGTCGGGACAAAGCGTAGCAGATGCGGAAGGCAAAAGGCAAAGGGCAAAAGGGGAAGGCGCGAGGTACGTCAGATACGGTATACTCATGCTTGGGAGGATCGGATGTCTTATCGGCTGATTGAAAAGCAAGTGATTTATACGGGCACGAAGGTGCGGCTTGAGCTGCATCATCTGGAAAACGACGAGGGGGTGCGCACGCGGCGCGAGGTTTGCGTGCATCCGGGGGCCGTGGTCATCCTGCCGGTGCTGGATGACGGGCGGGTGGTGCTCATCCGCAACCGGCGATATGCGATCGGCGGCACGATCCTGATCGAACTGCCCGCCGGCACGCTGGAGAAGAACGAAGACCCGATGAACTGCGCCGGGCGCGAGCTTTTGGAAGAGACGGGTTACCTGGCGGGGCGGCTGCAGCCGCTGGGAAACTTTTACTCGTCACCCGGCATCCTGTCGGAGAAGTTGTACGCGTTCGCGGCCTATGATCTGGAGCAGAAGCGGGCGGCGCTGGAAGAGGGGGAGGAGATCGAGGTGATGCCGACGCCGCTGGCGCAGGCGATTGAGATGATCCGGGATGGCCGGATTCACGATGGGAAGACGATCGCGACGTTGTTCATGTATGACCGCTTTTTTCGCGGGAAGTGAGAGGAAGTAGAACGGGTTAGAGGACGGACGTATGGCTTGGCAGGATCGGTCTTATTACCGGGAGTCGGGGCGGGGGTCGGGGAACCCGCTGATGTGGTTGTTGACGGGCTCGGTTCCGCTGTTCACCGCGTTTGGGATTCGCGTGCGGATGCACGTGTCGCTGCTGGTCCTATTGGTCATCAATTTGTTGATGGCCGAGTCGCGCGGGGGGATGGGGTGGAAGAATGCGCTGACGTTCGACGTGACGCTGTTCGCAATCATTTTGCTTCATGAGTATGGACACTGCTTCGCCGGACGGTGGGTGGGAGGCGAGGCTAAGGATATTCTTTTGTGGCCATTGGGGGGCTTGGCGTTTGTGGATGCGCCCAAGCGCGCGTGGCCGCAGTTTGCGACGGCGGCTGGCGGGCCAATGGTCAATGTGATCATCTGCGTGATCGCGGCGATCGGCTTGGGCATTGCGCAGCGCGGCTGGCCGGATCTTCCGTGGAATCCCTGGACGAATCATTTCTATCCCGCGGGCGGAGCGTGGGGGTACGCGTTCTGGTTCGTTTTCGTCGTCAGTTGGAGTTTGTTCCTGTTCAACATGATGCTGCCGATTTATCCGATGGATTGCTGGCGGATTGTGCAGTCGTCGCTGTGGTTCAAGCTCGGTTACTACCGCTCGATGATGATCGCGCTGACGGTGGGGATGGTCGCGGCGGTGCCGGTGGGGCTGTGGGGGTTGCTGAGCATCGGTGGGTGGTATGGGTTTGCGATGCTGGTGATCGCGGCGAACGGTTTTTATTACTGCTATAAGATGCGGGTCATGATGCGCGCGGAGGGGCAGTGGGCGTTCCAGGAAGAAGACTCGATCGATTACAGCGCCAGCCTGTTCAATCCTCCCGCTGAGAAGGGTAAACACAAGCGGCTGAACAAGCGCCTGCTTAAGCGTGCGCAACAGCGCGAGGCGGAGGAAATGCAGGAGCAGGAGCGGGTGGATGAGATCCTGGCGAAGGTTTCGGCGCACGGGATGCAAAGCCTGACGTGGTGGGAGCGGCGGGCGCTGCACAAGGCGACCGAGCGGCAGCGCAAGCGCGACGTCGGGCTGAAAGAGGAGATGACGCGCAAGGGGTTTTAGCGGCCGACTTGTGGTGCAGGCTTTCCAGCCTGCAGCAGCAGCCTGAAAGGCTGCACCACAACGTGCTGGCCTGACGGGGCGCATTGTCGTTCACAGTTGCGGTGATCCGGCGTAGACTTGTCGGCCTATGAAGAACCTATTTTGCGCGGGAGCGGTGGCGCTGCTGATGGCTAGTGCATCGATGAACGTGACGGCGGCGGAGGTGGCGGGGCGGTGGCCGGCGGAGCGGGCGAACGAGTGGTATCGGCAGCGGCCGTGGCTGGTCGGTGCGAATTATCTTCCTAGCACGGCGATCAATCAGCTCGAGATGTGGCAGGCTGAGACGTTCGACCTGCCGACGATCGACCGCGAGCTGGGGTGGGCGCAGCAACTGGGGTTTACCAGCATGCGCGTGTTTCTGCATCACCTGCCGTACGAGCAGGATTCAAAGGGATTTCTGGATCGGATCGATCAGTTTCTGGGGGTGGCGGATAAGCATGGGATCGGGGTGATGTTGGTCATCTTCGATTCGTGCTGGGACCCGTACCCGAAGCTGGGCCGGCAGCGCGAGCCAAAGCCGGGGTTGCATAACTCGGGGTGGGTGCAGAGCCCGGGGCTGGAGGATCTGAAAGACCCGGCGCGGATGGCGGTGCTGGAAGCGTATGTGAGAGGCGTGGTCGCGCGCTTCAGGGATGACAAGCGTGTTCACCTGTGGGACATTTTCAATGAGCCGGATAACAAGAATGGCTCATCGTATGGGAAGCTGGAACTTGCGAATAAGGTTGAGTTGACGCTGGCGTTGCTGCAGAAGGAGGCGGGATGGATTCGCGAGATCAACCCATCGCAGCCGATCACGACCGCGCCCTGGATGGGGAACTGGGGCAATGAGGAGAAGCTTTCGCCGATGGAGCGGGTTCAGCTTGATAATTCCGACGTGATCTCGTTCCACAATTACGGCAAGCTGGCGGATGCGAAGAAATGCGTTGAGAATTTGAAGCGGTACGGGCGGCCGATCGTCTGCTCGGAATACATGGCGCGGCCGATGGGGAGCACGTTCGACCCGGTGCTCGGCTACTTCGCGGAGCAGCGGGTGGGAGCGTACAACTGGGGGTTTGTGTCGGGGAAGAGCCAGACGATTTATCCGTGGGATTCGTGGCAGAAGCCGTACGCGAGCGAGCCGCCGGTCTGGTTTCATGACATCTTTCGCGCGGACGGGACGGCGTATCGGCCGGAGGAAGTGGCGTACATCAAGCGGATCACGGCGGCGGCGAACGCGAAGAAATGAGGACGCGCGAGGAGGCCGGCGATGCGATCGATCAGCTTTTGCGTTGCGCTGTCGTTTGTCGTCTCGAACGCGGGGGCGGCGGAATCGGATGCGCGCGGCAGGGATGATCTGAAGCTGTGGTATGCGCAGCCGGCTTCCAAGTGGGTGGAGGCGCTGCCTATTGGGAACGGGCGGCTTGGAGCAATGATCTTTGGCGGGACGGCGGACGAGCATTTGCAATTTAATGAGGACACCGTGTGGACTGGCGCGCCGCACGAGTATCAGCATGAGGGGGCGGTGAAGTATCTGCCGCAGATTCGGCAACTGCTTTTCGAGGGGAAGCAGAAGGAGGCTGAGGATCTGGCGATGGAACAGTTTATGGGGGTGCCGGTGCGACAGCGGGCGTATCAACCATTTGGCGATCTGCGCCTGCATTTCGCGGGGCACGAGCGGGCGACCAATTACCGGCGCGATTTGAAACTGGATGCGGCGCTCGCGCACGTGCGGTACGAAGTGGACGGCGTAACGTACAAGCGCATGACGTTTGCGAGCCGGCCAGATAATGCGATTTTTATGCTGATTTCCGCGGATAAGCCGGGGAAGGTGAGCTTTACCGCCAAGCTGGATTCGCCGCACAAGTCGGCGCGGACGAAGGGGATAGGCGGTGATCAGTTGTCGCTGGCGGGCGAAGTCGAAGCGGGCGGCGTGGGATTTGAGGCGCGGCTTCGCGCCGTGCCGTTGAACTCGGGCAGCGTCGAGGTGAAGGATGATTCGATCTTCGTCGATCGCGCCGATTCGGCCTTGTTGATCCTGGTGGGCGCGACGAACTTTAACAACTATCACGACATCACCGCCGATCCGGCTGCGCGGTGCGAGGCAATGCTATCCAAGGTGCAGAAGAAGGATGTCACATCGCTGTTCGTGGCGCACCTGGCCGATTATCAGCCGCTGTTTGATCGCGTGTCACTCGACCTTGGCCGAAGCGCCGCCGCTGATAAGCCGACGGATGTGCGGCTTAAAGCGCTGCAGTCGGGTGTTGATGATCCACAGCTCGCCGCCCTGTACTTCCAATACGGTCGCTACCTCCTGATCGCCAGCAGCCGGCCCGGATGTCAACCGGCGAACTTGCAGGGGATTTGGAACGACCAGATGACGCCGCCTTGGGACAGCAAGTGGACGGTCAATATCAATACCGAGATGAATTATTGGCCGGCGGAGGTGGCGAACCTTTCGGAATGCGCGGAGCCGCTGTTCGATATGATTGAAGAGTGCGCCGTTACCGGGCGGAAGACGGCACAGGTCCATTATGGGGCGCGCGGTTGGGTGCTGCATCACAATACGGATCTGTGGCGCGGGACGGCGCCGATCAACAAGTCGAACCACGGCATCTGGGTCACCGGGGGGGCGTGGCTTTGCCAGCATTTGTGGGAGCACTATCAGTTCAGCGGCGATCGGGAGTTTCTGGCGAAGCGGGCGTATCCGACGATGAAGGAGGCGGCGCTGTTCTTCGCGGATTTTCTTGTGAAGGATCCGAAGACGGGGTGGTTGATCAGCACGCCGTCGAACTCGCCGGAGCAGGGGGGGCTTGTCGCGGGGCCGACGATGGATCATCAGATTATCCGGGCGCTGTTCGCCAATACGATTGAGGCCGCGGGAATTTTGGGGGTCGATGCGGAGTTTGCGGCGAAACTGGCGGAGATGCGCAATCGGATCGCGCCGAACCAGATCGGTCAGCACGGGCAGTTGCAGGAATGGCTTGAGGACAAGGACGATCCGAAGAGCGAGCACCGGCATTGTTCGCATTTGTGGGGGCTGTATCCCGGGTCGGAGGTCAATCCGTCTGATCCGAAGGTGTTTGCGGCGGCGCGGCAGTCGCTGATCTATCGCGGCGACAGCGGCACGGGGTGGAGCAAGGCTTGGAAGATCAACTTCTGGGCGCGGTTGCTCGACGGCGATCATGCGCATCGCATGCTGATGACGCAGCTTGACCTGGTTGAGTCGACCAAGACGAACATGAAGAAGGGGGGAACGTATCCGAACCTGTTCGATGCGCATCCGCCATTCCAGATCGACGGCAACTTCGGCGGCACGGCGGGCATCACGGAGATGCTGCTGCAATCGCACCTTGGCGAGATTCAACTGCTGCCCGCGCTGCCCAAGGCCTGGCCAAGCGGCGGGGTGAAAGGGCTGCGGGCGCGGGGCGGGTTTGAAGTGGACATTGAATGGAAGGATGGCAAGCTGAGTCGCGCAGAGGTTCGCTCGATTGTCGGCAACCCGTGCAAGGTGAGGTACGGGGATAAGATGGTGGAGCTCAAACAAGCGGCGGGCGAGCGTGCCCGTTTCTCGGCCACGCTGGAGCGACTGTGAATGCGGGAAAGAAGCTGTTGCTGGTCGGTCACAATCCGCTGTTGACGACGGGGTACGGCCGGGTGACTTCCGTGTTGGCGTCGTCTCTGGCGGCGGCTGGGCATGACGTGGTGGTGCTTGCGCTGGGTTATGCGGGGGAATTATTCTCGCAACCGTTCCGCATCCTTCCGTGGAGCGCGACCGACGCGCTCGGCGAGATTGCCGGCGCGATCGCGGGTGAGCGGCCGGATGTTTTGCTGACGATCGGCGACCCGTGGATGTACGAGGGCGTGCCGGCGCTGCCTGATCGCCAGGGCATTCGATGGATCGCCTACTTTCCCGTTGACGGGTATCCGCTTCCGAGGGCGTGGAAGCGGTGGGTGGCATCGGTGGACGTGCCGGTGGTGTTCTGCGAGTTCAGCCGGCGCGTGGTGGCGGAGGCGACGGGCATTTCGCCGCACGTCATTCATCATGGCGTTGATCTCGCGACGTTCTCGCCGCGCGATAAGGCTCAGGCCAAGGAGCGCGTGGGCGTCGCGGGCAAATTTGTTGTCGGAACGGTGGCGGCGAATCAACAGCGCAAGAATTTGCCGGCGCTCTTCCGCGCCTTTTCCGAGTTCGCCCGCGCGAAGGATGACGTGCTGCTTTACCTGCACACGCGAATCGCCGGGGGTTACTGGGAGATCGACGAACTGGCCGAGCGATTCGGCATCGAGCCCAAGACGCGGGCGACGCTCAACCTCGATGTTCACCGCGGCGTCAGCGACGACGTGCTGGCGACGATCTACAACGCGATGGACGTCTTCGTCCTGCCCACCATGGCCGAGGGATTCGGCCTCCCCATCATCGAGAGTCAGGCCTGCGGCGTGCCGGCGCTGGTGACGAATTTTTCCGCGTGCGGCGAACTGGTGCCCGACGACCTCTGCCGCCTGCGGGTGAAGGCCACGCTCATCATGGCGCGCAATTTCGAGCAGGCGATCGTCGATGAAGCGGACATCGTTGAACGGCTGGAGCGCCTTTACCGCGATCGTGAGGAACTGGCCCGCCTTGGCCGGAAATGCATGGATTTCGCCCGCGGTTTTGAGTGGACAACGGCTTGCGCGAAAATGGCGGCGTTGGTGGAATCGGCTTAACGATGTTTGCGCGGCTCGGGTCGCTTGGGCGGCGGGGCAGGTTTGCGCGCGTCCGCCGGCATCGTGTGATTTGACGCGTCGGCGACGCCAGTTTCAACGGCGATTTTTACGAACCAGACCCCACAGGAACCAGGCTTTTGGAATGCGTGCCAGAAGCGAGCGTCGATAACATCGCGATCAATTCATCGGGCTCAACCGGTTTCGCCAGATGCGCATTAAACCCCGCCCCCAGCGCCTTGAGCCTGTCTTCCTCGCGGGCGTAGGCGGTCAGCGCGACGGCTGGCGTTGCCCCGCCGCGATCAGCGGGAAGCGCGCGGACGGATTGGATCAGGGCGAAGCCGTCTTCATCCGGCATGGCGATGTCGCTGACCAGCACGTCGGGGCGGAGCTCCTGGAACAGGCGGCGGGCTTCGGCGGCGGAGGGGGCGGTGGTGACGTCTGCCTTGGCGCGGCGGAGGATGACCGCCAGCACTTCCAGCGCGTCGGGGGCGTCGTCCACCAGCAGGATGCGCACGCCCGCGAGGTCGCCGTTGTGCATTGGCGCCGACGCAGCGGCCCCGGCGGTGACGGTGGCGGCAGTGGCGCTGGCGTGGCCGTTCCCACTCGCCGGTGACGCCGGGTTGTCGTCCACGGCCGCCGCAGTGATCGGCAACGTCACGGTGAAGACCGATCCGTGGCCCTCGCCGCGACTCTGCGCGCTGACGGTGCCGCCGTGCAGCTCGACAATATGACGGACGATCGTCAGGCCGATGCCAAGGCCGCCGTGCGAGCGGGTGGAGGTGCTGTCGGCCTGGCGGAAGCGGTCGAAGACGAACGGCAGGAACTCGGGCGCGATGCCTTGGCCGCTGTCGCTGACGCGGATCTGCACGTGGGCGCCCATCTGCGCCGCATCGACGCGCACGTGCCCGCGCGCGGGGGTGAATTTGACTGCGTTGGAGATCAGGTTCCAGATCACCTGCTGGATGCGATCGGGGTCGGCGGCGAGCTTCAGGGGCGGGGCGGGGGGATCGATTCGCAGGTCGACGCCCTTGGCCGCCGCGGTGGTTTGCACGGCCTCGACGGCGGCTTCCATGATCGCGCCGACCGATACGACCTGCGTATTGAGGCGGAGCTTGCCAGTGGAAATGCGCGACACGTCCAGCAGGTCTTCGATCAGCTTCGTCTGCGCCCGCGCGTTGCGCTCGATCACGTCCAGGCCGTGGGCGACCTCGCCCTGCGGCTTTTCCATTTGCAGGAGCTGCGTCCAGCCGAGGATCGCGTTGAGCGGCGTGCGCAATTCGTGCGAGAGGGTGGAGAGGAACTCGTCCTTGATGCGGTTGGCCTCGCGCTCTTCGCTGAAGAGCGTGTTCTCCATCGCGATCGACGCCATCTGCGCGAGTTGAACGGCGATCGATTCGTCATCCGCGGTGAACGGGCCGTCGCCGCGGTCGCAAAGGTAGATCACACCCAGGCGCGTGCCGTCGCGGCCTGTCATCGGGGCAGCGAGCATGCCGCCCTTGATCGGCGGGATGCGCACCTTGCGGACGATCTCCCAATCGGGGTGGTCGAGCAGCTCGGTCTCGGTCATGCGGGTGGCGGTGTAGCTGCGGAAGACGGCGGAATCCGTGATCGCGTCGAGCTGCAGCGCTTGACCGCGCCACTCGGCGTATTTGTCGGAATAGGCGGCGTGCGCCTGGATGCGCCGCGCCCGCTGCCCCGGGCGCGGGTCGATGAAGAGCGTGATCGCCTGGTGCCCGCCGATCACGTCGCGGGCGGTTTCGGTCACGGTCTGCAGCATCTTATCGACCGACAGGGCGCTGTTGATCGCGACCGACGCATCGGCGAGTTTCTGCATCTGGCTGGCGCGGCGGCGGAGCGAATCCGCCTGACGCTTCACCTGCTCTGATTTCATGAACAGGTCCACGAAGACCGATACCTTGGAGCGCAGGACCGCGGGCACGACCGGGGTAAGGATGTAGTCGACCGCGCCCAGCGAATACCCGCGCGAGGCGAGCATCTCATCGCCGAACGCGGTGATGAAAATGATCGGGATGTGCTCGGAGCTTTTTCGCTGGCGGATGAGGCCCGCGGTCTCAAAGCCGTCCATGCCGGGCATGTTGACGTCGAGGAGGATCACGGCGAAATCCTGCGCGAGCACGTAGCGCAGGGCCTCGCGGCCGGAGTAGGCGCGAACGATGTTTTGTCCGAGGTACTCCAGGACGGCTTCGATGGCCAGCAGCTTGTCCGGCCGGTCATCGACCACCAGGATGTTGACCTTGCCTTCGGATTCGCTCATTCGCTTCACGCCTCGGGTATCGCGCACACACGGTTACCACGCAGTGGGCCGCCTCGTCAACGGCAATTAGCGGTAAAGCCAGACCCGCAGCATCGCCAGCAGTTGCTCCGTATCGACTGGTTTGGAGATGTAGTCCGACGCGCCGGCCTCGATGCATTTCTCGCGGTCGCCCTTCATCGCCTTGGCGGTCAGCGCGATGATCGGCAGGGAGCGGAACTTACCGAGCTTGCGGATGGCGCGCATCGTGTCGTAGCCATCCATGTCGGGCATCATGATGTCCATCAGGACGATGTCGATCTCCGGGTCGCCCTGAAGCGACTCGATCGCCGACTTGCCGGTTTCGGCGGACAGGATGTTCATCTGGTGCGGCTCGAGCAGGCTGGTCATTGCGAAGATGTTGCGGATGTCGTCGTCGACGATCAGCACCTTCTTGCCGGCCAGCACGGTATCCGCCCGGTGCAGCTGCTGGAGCATGCCGCGGCGCTCCGCGGGCAGCGAATCCACGCGGCGGTGCAGGAAGAGCGCCACCTCATCGACGAGGCGCGCGGGGGAGCGCACGTCTTTGAGCACGCTGGTCTGGGTCAGGCGCTTGAGGTGCGTCTCTTCTTTCTTACTGAGCTCGCGCTCGGAGTAAACGATCAGCGGAACCTCGCGCATGCCGTCGCGCTCGCGGATCTCGTCGATGAGGTCGAACGCCTTGCGGCCGGGAGCGTCCAGGCTGGTGATAACCACGTCGAACGACCGCTCGGACAATGCCGCGAGCACCGCGTCAGCGGAATCGACCTGGACGCATTCGACGTCGCCGCCACAGACGAGGTTGACCATCTCAGATCGCTTGGCTTGATCGCCTTCGACGACGATCAGGCTGCGCGTCCTTGGCGACAGGTGGGCGTTGATGCGCCGGAAGGTTTCGTCCAGCGCTTCCTTGGTCTTGATCGGCTTGGTCAGGACGCCCATCGCGCCCAGGCGGAGGGCGCGCTCGGCCTCTTCGTCGGTCGTGATCACCTGGATGGGGATGTGGCGCGTGGCGTCGTCGTCCTTCAGGCGCGTCAGGATGCGCCAGCCGTCGATGTCGGGGAGATTGATGTCGAGCGTGATCGCATCGGGACGGCGCTCGCGCGCCAGGTGCAGCGCGGTGGTGCCGCGCGGCGCGACCAACGCCTTGAAGTTGTGCTCGTGCGCAAGGTCCACCAGCACGCTGACGAAATTGGGATCGTTCTCGACGATCAGGAGGACGCGATCGCCCGCGTCAATGTTGCCGCTGTCATCGGCGAAGGCGTTGGTCGCCTGGCCGCTGGACGTCATCGCGTCCGCGGGAGCAAAGTCATCCGAGCTGGCCAACTGCATGACGTCATCGTCGCCGGCTGCGCCTTCCAACGGCGGGAGCGTTGACGGGGAGAGGACTTCGCTGGACACGACACGCCGGCTGGTGCGCGGCTGTGCGTACGACTGCGGCAGGAAGAGCGTAAAGGTCGATCCCGCGCCCGGCACGCTGGCGAGCCTGATCTCGCCACCGAGCAGACCGGCGATCTCGCGACTGATCGCCAGGCCCAGGCCGGTGCCGCCGTACTTGCGGCTGGTCGATCCGTCCGCCTGCTGGAACGCTTCGAAGATGATCTGCTGCTTCTCGGAGGGGATGCCGATGCCGCTGTCGCGAACCGTGAGCGCCACCACCGTCTTGGCGCGGTTGAGCGACTCGATCTCCCGGTTCCAGCCCTCCTTGACGGCCGCGATCTCCAGCGACACCGAGCCGCGCTCGGTGAACTTGAACGCGTTGGACAGCAGGTTCTTAAGGATCTGCTGCAAGCGCTTGGCATCGGTGCTGACGACGCGCGGCACGTTCGCGGCGACGGTGACCTCGAAGTCGAGTTTCTTCGACTCCGCGACGTGGCGGAACGTGCGGTCGACGTAGTCGTGCAGGTCGCGGAAGGGGACGTCCGCGACATCGACCACCACCGTGCCCGACTCGATCTTCGACAGGTCCAGGATGTCGTTGATCAGCGTCAACAGGTCGTTGCCCGACGCGTGGATCGTGCGGGCGAACTCCACCTGCTTGTTGGTCAGGTTCCCCTCGGGGTTGCGGACGAGCTGGTCGGAAAGGATCAGCAGCGAATTGAGCGGCGTGCGCAGCTCGTGCGACATGTTGGCCACGAACTCGCTCTTGTACTTCGACGTCAACGCGAGTTGCTTGGCCTTTTCTTCCAGCGCCTGGCGGGCCTCTTCCACTTCCTGGTTCTTGCGCTCCACCTCGACGTTCTGGTCGGCCAACAGCTTGGCCTTGTCTTCGAGCTCGGCGTTGGTCTGCTGGAGCTCTTCCTGCTGGCTCTGCAGCTCTCGGGCGAGGGATTGGGACTGCTTGAGCAGGTCTTCGGTGCGCATGTTGGCTTCGATCGTGTTGAGCACGATGCCGATCGATTCGGTGAGCTGGTCGAGGAAGGTCTCGTGGGTCGGGTTGAAGCGGTCGAAGCTTGCCAGTTCCATGACCGCCTTCACCGCGCCTTCGAAGACGATCGGCAGGACGATGATGTTCAGCGGCTTGGCCTCGCCCAGACCTGACGCGATCTTGACATAGTCGGACGGGACGTGCGTGAGCAGGATCTTCTCCTTCTCCAGCGCGCACTGGCCGACCAGGCCTTCGCCGAGCTTGAAGCGGTTGTCGATGTTCTTGCGTTCTTTGTAGGCGTAGCTGGCAAGCAGGCGCAGCGACGGGTCCTCGTTCTTGGTCGGCGTGTCCATGATGTAGAACACACCCTGCTGCGCGCTCACGACCGGCGCGAGTTCCGACAGGATCAGGCGGCCCACCGTCAGCAGGTCCTTCTGGCCCTGCAACATGCGGCTGAACTTGGCGAGGTTGGTCTTGAGCCAGTCCTGCTCGGCGTTCTTGTGCGTGGTGTCCTTCAGATTGCGGATCATCTCGTTGATGTTGTCCTTGAGGGCGGCCATTTCGCCTTGCGCCTCGAGGGAGATCGATCGGGTCAGGTCGCCCTTGGTCACGGCGGTGGCGACCTCGGCGATCGCGCGCACCTGGGTCGTCAGGTTCGCGGCGAGCTGATTCACGTTGTCGGTCAAATCGCGCCACGTGCCGGCGGCGCCGGGGACGTTCGCCTGTCCGCCCAGCTTTCCTTCGACGCCTACTTCGCGGGCCACGGTGGTAACCTGGTCGGCGAACGTCGCCAGCGTGTCGATCATGCCGTTGATCGTGTCCGACAGCTCGGCGATTTCGCCCTTGGCGTCCATCGTCAGCTTGCGCTTGAGATCGCCGTTGGCGACCGACGTCACGACCTTGGCGATGCCACGCACCTGGTTGGTGAGGCGGTCGGCCATGAAGTTCACGTTGTCGGTGAGGTCTTTCCACGTGCCGGCGACGCCTTTCACTTCGGCCTGTCCGCCTAGCTTTCCTTCGGTACCCACTTCGCGGGCCACGCGGGTTACTTCGGAAGCAAACGAGTTGAGCTGATCCACCATGGTATTGATGGTGTTCTTGAGTTCGAGGATTTCGCCGCGCACGTCCACGGTGATCTTTTTAGACAAGTCACCGTTGGCCACAGCCGTCGTCACCGTTGCGATGTTGCGCACCTGGTCGGTCAGTTTCGACGCCATGAAGTTGACGTTATCGGTCAAGTCTTTCCACGTACCAGCAACGCCCGGCACGTTCGCCTGCCCGCCGAGTTTCCCTTCGGTGCCCACCTCGCGGGCGACGCGCGTCACTTCCGACGCGAACGCGCGGAGCTGATCCACCATGGTGTTCACGGTGTTCTTCAGTTCCAGGATTTCACCCTTCACGTCCACCGTGATTTTCTTGGAGAGGTCGCCGGCGGCGACGGCCTTGGTCACGTCGGCGATGTTGCGCACCTGACCGGTCAAGTTACCGGCCATCGAGTTCACCGAATCGGTCAAGTCTTTCCAGGTACCGGCGACGCCTTTCACTTCAGCCTGACCGCCGAGCTTTCCTTCGGTACCCACTTCGCGGGCCACGCGAGTCACCTCAGCGGCAAACGAGCTGAGCTGATCGACCATGGTGTTGATCGTGCTCTTGAGCTCCAGGATTTCGCCTTTCACGTCCACCGTGATCTTCTTCGACAAGTCGCCGTTGGCGACGGCGGTCGTCACCGTCGCGATGTTTCGCACCTGCGCGGTGAGGTTACCGGCCATGCTGTTCACGGAGTCGGTCAAGTCCTTCCACGTACCGGCGACGCCGCGCACTTCGGCCTGACCACCGAGCTTTCCTTCTGTGCCCACTTCGCGGGCCACGCGGGTCACTTCCGATGCAAAGCTGTTGAGCTTATCCACCATCGTGTTGATGGTGTTCTTGAGTTCGATGATTTCGCCCTTCACGGCCACGGTGATCTTCTTCGACAAGTCACCGTTGGCCACGGCGGTCGTCACCGCCGCGATGTTTCGCACCTGGGCCGTA
>JAQGHM010000033.1 GCA_028291615.1 Phycisphaerales bacterium
CACTTCATGACGCTCGCGGACAAGGTCGACCTCCCGATCGTGCTCTACAACATTCCCGGTCGTACCGGCGTGACCATGAGCGCCCAGACCGTCGCCAAGCTCAGCCAACATCGCAACATTGTCGCCATCAAGGAAGCCACGGGCGTGCTCGACATGACCAGCGAGATCGCGTCGCTTTGCCATCTGCCGATCCTGTCGGGCGACGATTCGCTGACGCTGCCGATCATGTCGCTGGGCGGTCGCGGCGTGATCAGCGTGATCTCGAACCTGCTTCCGGGCAAGGTGAAGCAGATGGTGAGTTATGCGCAGGATGGCAATTATGCCGAGGCCCGGGCCATTCATTTTCAGCTCTTTCCGCTGATCAAGGCAATCTTCCTGGACGGCAATCCGGTCGGGATTAAGCACGCGATGAAGATCGCCGGAATGGATACCGGCGAGTTGCGACTGCCCCTTTGGGAAGCCAGCGAGGCGACGAAGAAGCAGATCGAGGTGTTCATGGCGCCGGCGGGGGCGCCGTTCGCGGTGTAGAATCGTGGTGGGCAGAGCCCACCCTACTACACAATGACCCGCCTCTGCGTCCCCATCTTCGTCTCCTCGATTGAGCAAGCCCGCCGCGACGCCGCAGTTGCCGCGGAAGCTGGCGCTGAGATCGTTGAGTTCCGCATCGATCGCCTCACCGATGCCAATCAGATTCCAGCGCTTTTGGACGGGCTTGGGGTGTCCGCCATCGTCACCTGCCGCCCGGGTCGGGAGGGCGGCCTGTGCGATCTGGCCGATGGCGAGCGATTGATCCTTCTCGCCCGCGCGGCTGAACACGGCGCGGCGTACATCGACCTGGAGTTGGATCGCACGCTGGAACAGGCCCAGCCTTACGTGGAGCAGATCCCGCGCGAGCGGCGTCCGGGGCTTATCGCGTCATCTCACGACTTCAGCGGCAGGCCGGATCGCCTCTACAACATCCTCGCCGAGATGAACGCGTCGGTGGCGGAGGTCAACAAAATCGTCTGGACCGCCCGAACCATCCGCGACAACATCGAAGCGTTCGAGATCCTCACCACGCGGCAGAAGCCCACCATCGCCCTCTGCATGGGGGAGGCCGGCATCATCAGCCGCATCCTCGCGAAAAAGTTCGGCGCATTTCTCACATTTGCGTCGCTGGCCAGTGGCGCGGAGACCGCGCCGGGGCAGGTGACGATCGATGATTTGAAACGCCTCTATCGCTGGGACGCCCTCAACGCGAACACCAAAGTCTACGGTGTGGTCGGCTCGCCGATCATGCATTCGATGTCACCCGCGCTGCACAATGCGGCATTCGAACAAATCGGTTTCGACGGCGTTTACGTGCCGCTGCTGGTCAACGAAGGATACGAATCGTTTAAAGCCTTTATGGAGACGTTCCTGGCGTTTGAGCCGCTGCACCTTTCGGGGCTGTCGATCACCATCCCGCATAAGGAAAACGCGCTGCGCTATTTGAAGGAAAAGGGAGGCCAGGTTGATCCGCTGGCGGAATCGATCGGCGCGCTGAACACGATCGTGATCGATCGCTCACAACCGGCGATGCTTAGAGGGTTCTCGACCGATTACTCCGCCATCCTGGATTCGATCACGGCTGCGTTAGGCATCACCCGCGAGCAGCTTGCCGGCTATCGGGTGGCGGTGCTTGGTGCGGGCGGTACCGGACGGACTGCGGTCGCGGCGCTCGCGCACTACGGCGCGACCGTCGTCGTCTACAACCGCACGCCCGGGCGGGCGCAAGCCTTGGCTGCGGAGTTCAACGGCCGCAGCGGCAAGGTCGTCGCCGCCCGGATGGAGAAGCTTTGCGACTCCTGCTGCCAGGTCTTCATCAACACCACTTCCGTCGGAATGCATCCGAACATTGATGCCTCTCCCATCGACGGCCTCGGCGTCACGTTCGGCCCCGAAACGCTGGTGTTCGATGCGGTTTACAACCCGATGCAGACCAAGCTTCTGCAGGTCGCCCAAGCCGCCGGTGCGAAGACCGTTGGCGGAGTAGAGATGTTCGTCCGCCAGGCCGCTGGGCAGTTCCAGGCTTGGACCGGTAAAAACGCCCCGCTTGAGATCATGCGGCAGGTGGTGGAGCGACGCCTGCAAATTGCGCCTCGTTAGTTCCACATCCCCCGTTAAACATACGATCTATATGACGGGAGGCATCCGTTGTGCTGATTGTACCAATTGAACAAGCTGCGCCGGGAATGAAGCTGGCGATGACCGTAACCCATCCGGAGCAGCCGGAGCAGGACCTGCTTCGCCGCAATTTCGTGCTCGACCAGGCGGTGCTCGACAAGATGCGCGGCCTCGGCATCGTCTGCATCTTCGTCGATTATCCCGGGCTTGAAGACCTCGATAAACATCTCGCCCCCAACCTCAGCCCGGAACGTCAGGCGCTTTACACGAAGGTGAAGACCTCCTTCACCGAGTTCCAGACCGGCGCCGCCCCGACCGTCAACTTCGTAGACTACTATGCGGCCACGCGCGACTTCATTGCGGCGATCCTTCAGAATGGCCGCAACCCGATTTACCTCGATGAACTCTCGGCGCGGCTTGGCGCGGACGGCGTGCGGCATTCGATGGCTGTCGCTCACATGGCGCTCGTGCTGGGAATCAAGCTCGAGCGTTACCTGATTGCGCAGCGGCAGCGGCTCCCGACGGGGCAGGCGCGCGAGGTGGTTAACCTGGGCGTGGCGGGAATGCTGCACGATTTGGGAAAGACCAAACTGCCGGAAAAGCTGCGGCAGGTCCACGGCCTCCGCCCGCCGACGAACAACGAGGAACGCGCCGAGTGGGAATCGCACGTTCGGATCGGGTACGACATGATCCGCGAAGAGGTGGAAGTAACCGCCGCCGCCGCGGTGTTGAATCATCACCAGCACTTTGACGGCACGGGCTTTCCGACCCGCGACCTGGGGGCGGGAACGCAGGTCGCCCAGGATGGGGAGCGGATTCACATTTACGCGCGCATCCTACAGGCGGCGGATTTGTACGATCACCTCGCGATCGGTCCCGATGGCAAGACCCGCCGGAGCAACCTGGAGATCCTGCACCTGATGCAGACCCAGTACGCCAAGCGACTCGATCCAACCGTCGCCGCGGTGCTGCCGATGGTCGTTCCCCCTTTCCCGCCCGGCAGCCGAATTACGCTTTCGGACGGGCGCATGGCGGTCGTCACCACCGTCAACCTGGAAGATGCTTACCGACCCACGGCAAAGTTCCTGGGGCCTGATGGTTGGACGCTGACGGCTGACTCGATTTCACTGGCGAAGTTTCCCGATCTGACCGTCACCAGCGTCGGGGGGATGCCAGTGGGCGATCAGGTGCCCAAGCCGGTGAAACCGACCACCCCGACGGGACGCGCACTCTCGGCCGCGTGAACGTCAGGGCGCGGCCTGGCTCGTTACCTTCAATCCCTCGCCTAAACGTCCCGCGGCCGCTTCGGTGCCGTCGTCATCGAGGAATAACCGGTGCCATATCTCCAGCGACAAGAGCGTCCACAAACTGCGGCCGCGATCGACCTGACCGCTTAGGTGTTCGTTCACCAGGCGGCGCAACGCCTCCGGTTTGAAGTAGCCTCGGCTTAGCGCCCGATCCCCCAGCAGGATCTCCCGCACGAATCCCGCTAACGGCCCTTTGAACCATGGCGTCAGCGGCACGGTGAACCCAACCTTGCGGCGATAGATCGTCTCGCGCGGGATGTACCGTTCCGCCAGCTTCTTCAGCAGGATTTTCGTCCGCGTGCCCTTGGCCTTGTAGGCTGGCGGCAATCCAGCCGCGTACTCGACCAGGTGGTGATCGAGGAACGGGACGCGCGCCTCGACGCCGCTGGCCATGCTCATCCGGTCGCCCTTGATCAGCAGGTCATCAACGAGCCATGTGTGCAAATCGGCGTAGAGCATGCGGTCGAGCGCGTGGTCGCTGTCACAGCGCGACAATTCCTGCCGCAATCGAGCGGCTGCGCCATGACCGTCGAGCGCACCGGGCTGGGCGATCTGGGCCAGGGCGACCGCGTCGAAACCGCTGAACCAGGATGCGAGTCGCTCGGCTTCGTCGGCGATCGCCAGGTTCTCCAGCGCGACGCGGGCGCGACGCTTGCTGAAGGGAAGCATCGACGCGCCGCCGCGCAGTAGCGAGCGCCTGACCGTCGTCGGCAGCCAGTTGAGATAGCGCGAGTATTGGTCGAATGCGCATTTTGGATAGCCGCCGAAAAGTTCGTCTCCGCCTTCGCCCGTCAGCATCACCTTAACGTGCTGGCTCGCGAAGCGGCAGAGCAGATAGGTGGGAATCGCGGCCGGTTCGCTGACCGGTTCGTCGTAGACCCAGCAAAGGCGGGCGAACTCGCGCACGAAGTCGTCGAAGCCGACGATCACCTCGTGGTGCTCGGTGTTGTACTGCTCCGCCACCTGGCGGGCGTACGGCAGCTCAGAAAAGCCGTCGGCGTCGAAGCCGATGGAGAACGTGCGTACGCGCTCCGCGGCGCCCGAGCGCTGCCGCAATCGCTCCATATGCGCGACGATTAGGCTCGAATCCACGCCACCGGAAAGCTGTGCGCCCAGCGGTACGTCGGACATCAGGTGCGACGCGACCGCCGTCTCCAACAGCCCGTCCACCTTGGCCAGCGCATCCTCAAATGGAACCTGCTGGCGGCAGAAGCTCACGTCCCAATAGCGCATCGGCTCGGGCGCGGCGGAAGCGTCGAGCTGCATCTCCACGTAATGACCGGCGGGCAGCTTTGCCACATCCTTGAACATCGTCAGTGGCGCGGGCACATATCGGAAGGTCAGGAACTGCGTGAGCGCCGCGCGGTCCACTTCCCGCCGCAGGCCAGGGTACGCCAGCAGTGCCTTGATCTCGCTGCCGAACAGCAGGACACCGTCGCTGACGGTGTAGTAGAGCGGTTTGATCCCCAGGCGGTCGCGCCCAAGGATGAACGTGCGGGTCCTGGTGTCGTATATCGCAAACGCGAACATCCCATCAGCGCGATCGAGCAAGCCGCGGATGCCCCATTCCTCGTAGCCGTGGATCAGGGCTTCGGTGTCGCATCGCGAGGCGAAGCAGTGGCCCGCGGCCTCCAGTTGCCGGTGCAGTTCGAGGTGGTTGTAGATCTCGCCGTTAAACGAGATCCAGACCGTGCCGTCCTCGTTCGACATCGGCTGATGCCCGCCCGCCTGGTCGATGATCGCCAGCCGCGTGTGTCCGAGCCAGCAGGCGGCGTCGGGTGAGGTCCAGTCGCCGCGCCCGTCGGGGCCGCGGTAACGCAGCGCATCGATCATGCGAGCGCGAACGTCCGGCGACAGTTGCCACTCTGACGTCCCCCGGAGTTTCACCGCGCCGACGATCCCGCACATGGGGGTGTTATCGGCTCAGCGAGCGGATTTGGGAAGAATCGTAATACTCTTTGGAGTCGTTGGGCAGGCGTGCTGGCACGTGCCGCACCCCGTGCACGCCTCGCGAACGTCGATCCGCCCATCATCGCCGAGCGTAATCGCCCGCGCGCCGACGGGGCAGGCGTCAACGCAGATCGTGCATTCCTGGCCTGACGTTCGCAGGCAGATCGATTCGTGCCAGACCGCGACGCCCATGTCCACGAAATCGACCATCGTCGATTGCAGCGCGCCGCTGGGGCAGTTGTTCATGCAGGCCAGCGTCGTGCAGAGGACGCAAGGCATCTCGTCGGCATCGATGTACGGCGCGCCTTCCCCCTTGTCGCCGGTGAAGTCGATCTTGATGCAGTGGGACGGACAGACGCGCACACACTCGCTGCAGCGGCTGCACTGATCGCGGAATTGGCTTTCCTGCAGCGAGCCCGGCGGGCGCAGCCAATGCCGCACCGGCGGCGGCGGCAATACCGGTTGATCCATCGCGCCGATCTGCTCGGCCACGCGCTGCAGCGGCTCGACCGAGCGCGCCAACGGCTTGAAGAGCTCGAGGAGCCCTTCGCGAAAGAATCGGCGGCGCGGCATCGGCTTGTCATCATCAGACATAGAAGCGTTTCGTCCTTACGGTTACAGTATAGACCAACCACCGCGACCGCGCGAAGCCTTTGCGGATCGACCGCGGATTTCACACCGTGAGAAATGAGTTAGCGATGTCGCGCCCGGCTGCTTGTTTATTGCTATCGCTCGGACTTCTCGCGGGTTGCCGGCACGAAACTGCAGCACCAGTGGAACCGCCGCCCGTCGAGGCTCCGACCATCACGCCGCTCACCACCCGCCCGGCCACCGCGCCCGCCACAGTTCCGGCGACCGGTTCGATTCCCTCCGAAGAGCATAGCGCCCCGCCCCGGCGGACGGGGCCATAGCGAGGGCCGCCAAAAGCTCGACGGCAAGGCGGTGGAGTGGATGGAGAAGGTCAGCGACGAGCAGTACCGGGCGTGAACCCGATCAAAGCATCACGATGCCCAGCCAGATCAGCGCGGCGCTGCCGATCAGGATGCCGAATGCCGGCAAGACGCTCATCGGCTCGCTGGACAACGCTTTGAGCACGCGGATGACGATGTACCACATGCCGAAGAGAAAGAACAAACCCGTATCCGGCCCGCCATCCTCATCTGAACCGGCCGCGACGAGCCACAGCAGCCCGACGATCGCGCCGACGACGCCGAAGATGATCGGGATGGGCGCGACATAGTGCATCGCGCGATAAGTTAATCAGGAGACGGGATCCGTTCAAGTTGCTGAGGCAGACCCGGCCCCCGCACCAAGGCTAGCCCGGCACACGACCCTTCACCGCGTTCGCCCGCGCACCGTACGTGATCCGCCCAGTGGCATCCACCGGCAGCCGCGCCCGCATCCGCGCTTGGAGCAGCGCCAGATCGTCGGCCGACATCGTCGCCAGCCCGCGACCGACGCTCGGCCCACCCAGGATGGTCGTCCAGTAATCGTCGAAATCCGCAAACGTCCGCTGCACCGTGATCTCCCGCGTTTCGATCGCCTCCAAACCGCCGCCCCTCCACAATTCCCGCATCGCATCGATCCGAGACGCGCCAGGGCTCGGCGGCAACGGAACCTCAACGCCCATCGCACGCATCTCCGCCCACAACGCCTCGTACGGAAAACCCCCGCCATCGATGTCCCACGCGTAGGCGGTGACGATGCCGCCCGCGCCGACCACCCGCGCCATCTCGGCCACGCCCCTGGCCGGGTCGGGAACGAAGAAGATCACCAGCGGCATCACCGCCGCGTCAAACGTGTCATCCGCAAACGGCAGCGCCATCGCATCGCCCGCGCGGAACTCTGCGGCACGCAGAGCGGGCCGCGTGCGCGCATACGCAAGCTGCGCCTCAGACGGATCGATCCCGTCCACGGAGACCGGCGCACACCGCTCGACAAGCATCTCGGTAAACGCGCCGTTGCCGCAACCCACGTCGAGCCAGCGCAAGCCCGGTTTAGGCGCAAGCCAGTCGAGGAACGCCTCGCCCGCAAGCTGGCTCCACTTCCCCATGTATCGTTCGTAAGCCGCTCCGTCGTCGAAGCGGATTTCGTTGGTCGCCATTCGTGTCGTCCTTCGCGCGGGCTGCAAACGCAAATGGCGGGCAGCGAAAATTCTGTACGTCCCATTCCGCTTCACGGCTTGAATGTCTGCGATGATGGCACGTGTGTGATCGGCGAGGTGCTTAGCTTGAGGGTAACCGCTGCTTTCCCACCCCCAGTCCAATCGAACGCCGTCGATCGCTTGTGGCGCTCAATCTCGCACACGATGTCTTCGATGATCGTCCCTAGCTGTTGAAGCACTAACGTGTAATCGTAAAAAACGTTGCGGATCTTGGATGGATGCATCGCAAACTTGTTCAGGGTTTCGCAGATCCCGCCGCTTCGACCGCCGTAGAGTTCCCTAAGTTCCTCCAGCCGAGTCGGGTGAAATCCGGGAAGGATTTCTTTGAGCTTGATGTCGGTCGGAAAGTTGGTGCGCGACAGCAGAATATCCGCGAGTTGTCGACCATGAAGCAAGGCACTTTCCGTGATCGCGTTTTTGATCGCCCAAGGCAATGACGACAGCGCCTGCCTCCCCGGTCCGAGGTGGTGCCGCAGCTCACGAAACATCTCGACCTCATAACCGAACGTTATCCAAGGGTCGTTTGGCTGCTGGTCCATCGCGACAAGTATACGTCACCCGGGCTAGAACTCTGACATCGCATCCCAGAAAATGGAGATGGAGAAGAATATCGGGACACTCTGTGTTGAGCTCGTGCCCAATCTTCGTGAGATCGCCAGTGCCGCATCCAGATCACCGTTTCGGGATTTTCCAGCTCACGATGCCTTCTGTGCCCGCAGGTCCCCCAGAACCTCTCGCCATGGGCGGCCCCGATCGTGGTCCTTCTCATATTCCGCCAGCGCTTCATCCAGCAGCTTCTTTTCCTCGTCGCTGGGACCGGCGCCATTGAGCAGATCCTGTTCCCGCAATTCGCACAGTCGCTGGTAAATCTGCCGGCGCTCGTCCGCTTTGAGCTTGGGCAGTTCCGCAAGGATTTCCGCGTTGCTCATAGTTCCTGATTTTACTCCATGCGGGCTGGACATTAAAGCACGGTCGAACGAAGAGGGGATCATTCAATCATCTCCGAGAATCCCCATACCCCACTCTGCGATCGCTGGCATATGCTTCCAGTCAGAGGCACACAATGCAACAACGCAAACTCGGCAAGAGCAATCTCGAAGTCTCCGCCCTCGGCCTCGGCTGCATGGGCATGAGCTTTTCCTACGGCCCGCCCAAAGACAAGCAGGAGATGATCACCCTCCTCGACGCCGCCGTCGAGCGCGGGATTACGTTCTTCGACACCGCCGAAGTCTACGGCCCGTTCACCAACGAAGAACTCGTCGGCGAAGCACTCGCTCCTTACCGCGGGCAGGTGGTGATCGCCACCAAGTTCGGATTCGACCTCAGCGGATCCGACAACCGTCCGGGCGCGCCGGGCCTGAACAGCCGCCCGGAGCATATCAAGCAAGCCGTCGCGGGCTCGCTCAAGCGGCTTCGCGTCGAGACGATCGACCTGCTCTACCAGCATCGCGTCGACCCTAACGTGCCGATCGAAGACGTGGCGGGAACCGTGAAGGAACTGATACGAGAGGGAAAGGTCAAGCACTTCGGCCTGTCCGAAGCAGGCGTGCAGACAATCCGCCGCGCGCATGCCGTCCAGCCGGTCACGACCCTGCAGAGCGAGTACTCGCTCTGGACGCGAACCCCTGAGCGGGAAGTGCTGCCGACCTGCGAGGAACTCGGCATCGGCTTCGTCGCCTACAGCCCGCTGGGCAAAGGCTTCCTCACCGGCGCGATGAACGAAAAGACCCAGCTCGCAAGCACCGATTTCCGCAGCACCCTCCCGCGCTTCACGCCCGAGGCGATGAAGGCAAATCAGGCGCTGATCGACTTGCTGGGCAGCATCGCCGCGCGGAAGCGGGCGACGCCCGCCCAGATCGCCCTGGCGTGGTTGCTCGCGCAAAAGCCGTGGATCGTGCCCATCCCGGGGACCACGAAACTGCATCGGCTGGAGGAGAACATCGGCGTGCTCTCAGTCCAATTGACGCCCGATGATCTGCGTGAGATCGATAGCGCGGCGTCCCAAATCACGGTGCAAGGGGCCAGGTATCCCGAGAAGCTCGAGCAGATGACCGGTCGGTGAGCCACTTCGTCTGCTAACCTCGCGCCGCCAACCGCGCCTGCGCCTTCTCCGGCCTGCCCGACTGGATCGACCGCTCGATCGCCTCGATCACCCGGATGTCCGCCAAGCCTTCCTCGCCCGGCGTCCAGGGCCTGCGATCTTCCAGGACGCACTGCGAGAAGTGATCCATCTCCAACGCGAAGTGGCTCTTCTCCGGCAGCGTGATCTCCTCCCGCTCGTTTCCCTTTTTGACGTGGAGCCGCAGGCCGCGATACGAGAAGGCCGGATCGAGTTCGAACCAACCCTCCGCACAGTGCACGCGGTATCGCCGCGATTCCTCGCCCCCAAATCCGCAGGAGCAATGCGCCAGCACGCCGGACGGAAAGCGCATCGTCCAGATCACGCTCTCGGGCACTTCGGCGAAGCGCGGAATATCTGTCGGCTGGTACGCGTAGCCGAACACTTCGGCCGGTTCCTCGCCGGTGATGTAGCGCGCCGCGTTGATGCAGTAAACGCCGACGTCGCCCAGCGGGCCGCCGCCGGTCTTCTTGCTCAGGCGGATGTTGGGCGGGAAGACGTTCTGGATGTTTTCCGATTCGAACACCTTGATCTTCCCATACGCCTGCCGCCGCGCCATCTCGATCGCGCTCTGGTTGTACGGCTCGTAGCGCAGGCGGTAGGCGATCATCAGCTTGCGACTGGCGCTCTTAGCCGTGTCGATCATCTCCTGGCATTCGCCGGAGTTGACGGCCATCGGCTTTTCGCAGAGCACATGCTTGCCGGCAGCCAGCGCCCGCTTGGTGTATTCGGCATGCATGTGGTTCGGCAGAACGATGTAGACGACGTCGATCTCGGCGTTGTCTCGGATCGTGTCGAAGTTCTCGTAGTTGTAGATCGCCTTGGAATCGACACCGTACCGCTCGGCCACTTGCCGCGCTTTGTCCGGATGTCCGCTGACCAGCGCAACCGGCCTCGACCGCTCGCACTGACCAAACGCGGGCATGATCTCACCGAGCGCCAGTTCACCCAACCCGACAATCGCCCACCCCGCCTTTTTGCCCGGCGCGTGCGGCACCTTGAGGTTGGGCGGCTGCTTGTCCGGCGGCGCGAGTGGCACGTTTTTCTCCTCGCCCATGACGGGCAAGGCTGCGGAAAGACCCGCCGCGCCGGCGAGTTTAAGAAAATGACGGCGGGCGGCATCGTGAGATTGCGTGGGCATGGTTGAGGCTCCTGTGAGTGAGATCGCGACGAGCGACGTTGCTAACGCCGTGCCGCGCGCCATGGCCGAGCCGTTTTCCCAGCCGCCTCCGCGCTGGAGTGGCACGGGCCGCACCCTCTCCAGTATCATCCGCCCATGGCCTCATTCTCGCGCGTCGCCCTCTTCGGCGGCGTTTACAACAACCACTTTGCCCTCGCCGCCGCAATCGCCGATGCCCGCCGGCGCGGCTGTGAAAAGCTCTTCTGCCTAGGCGACCTCGGCGCATTCGGCCCCCACCCCGACAACGTCTTCCCGCTCCTGATCGAGAATGACGTCGAGACCATGCAGGGCAACTACGACCATTCGATCGGCCACGATCTGCCCGACTGCCAGTGCGGCTACACCGATCCCGCCGACAACTACTACGCCCGCCTCTCCTATCAATACACCTATCGAAACACCTCGCCGAAATGGCGGCCCTGGCTCGCGGCGCTGCCAAAGCAAATTCGCTTTGACATGCCGGCGGAAAACGGCCGGCCGCTGCGCGTGCTCTGCTGTCACGGTTCGCCGCGCAAGACCAATGAGTTTCTCTGGGAATCCACGACCCCCACCCACCTGCTCGAAAAGTTCGCCGACCAATACAGCGCCGACATCATCGTCGCGACCCACACCGGCCTGCCATGGACGCGGCGGCTTTCGAACGATCGGCTCTTCGTAAACTGCGGCGTATTAGGTCGGCCGCCAAATGACGGGACGACCAAGGTGGGTTATACGATTCTCGACGCCGCCGGTCCCGCTTTGGCCACATACGTGCCGCTCGAATACGACCATCACACGCTCGCCGCGGAGATGAAAGCCCAGGATCTGCCAGGACCGTTCATCGAAACCGTCCTGACCGGCTGGTGGACAACGTGCCTGGAGATCCTACCGACCAAGGAACGCGCGCGAGGAAAGTATTAGCCGCACGGTGATCGACCGCGCATCATCCGTTCACGGTACTCATCATCGCCTCGGGATATCGCAACCCCGCGGCGACGCCGGCAGGGGCGACGGCATCGATCTCGGCGAGGTCGCCCGGCGTCAGTTCCACGTCCAGCGCACCCAGATTCTCTTCGAGATATTTCCGCCGCTTGGTGCCGGGGATAGGGACGATGTCCTGCCCCTGCGCCAGCACCCAGGCGGGCGCCAGTTGCGCCGCCGTGCAATGTTTTCGCGCCGCCATCTCTTCAAGTCGGCGGACCAGGTCGAGGTTCTTCTGGAAATTCTCCCCCTGAAACCGCGGCGAGTGCCGCCGGTAGTCATCCGCCGCCAGATCCTCGAACCGCTTGATCTGCCCGGTAAGGAACCCGCGGCCAAGCGGGCTATAGGCGACGAAGCCGATGCCCAGTTCCCTGCACGTTTGCAGAAGACCTTCCTCAGGATCGCGCGTCCAGAGCGAATACTCCGTCTGTAGCGCCGTGATCGGATGAACCGTACTCGCGCGGCGAATGGTTTCCGCGCTCGCCTCAGATAAGCCGATGTGCCTGATCTTCCCCGCCGCGACCAACTCCGCCATCGCGCCGACAGTCGCTTCAATCGGCGTCTGTGGATCGACGCGGTGCTGGTAATAGAGGTCGATCACGTCCGTGCCCAGGCGCTTGAGGCTCGCGTCGCAGGCGGCCTTGACGTACTCAGGCCGCCCGTTGACCCCGCGAACCTGCGGATTTTTCGGGTCGCGCATGATGCCGAACTTGGTCGCGAGCACGACCTGGTCGCGCCGTCCGCGAATGGCGCGCCCGACGAGTTCCTCGTTGGTGTACGGGCCATACATGTCGGCGGTATCCAGGAAGTTCCCGCCGCGGTCGAGAAAGAGTTGGATCGTCGCGATCGATTCCGCCTCATCCCGTCCACTGTAAAAATCGGACATTCCCATGCATCCCAGGCCAATCGCCGAAACCATGAGACCGCGAGTGCCGAGCGTTCGTTGTTGCATCATGCTTCTCCTTTGCTTTGCGATGCTAGGAGGGACGATGCGGTTGGGGCGCGAGGGGGGCGCGAATTTTTTTTGCGGGACGCGGACTGCAGGCGCGGGCGGTCAGGATCAGCGCTTGACGGCAAACACCTTCACACTCGCAGCGTAATCGTTCACATCATAGCGCTGCAGCAAATCCGTCAGCCGTTCGTGAAGCGTCCCCTCATCCTTTGTCTTGGCCTCATTGCCCGAGCAGCAGCCTGTAGCGGCGAGGGCGAGACTGCTGCGACCCACCGGCTTGGCTTCACCGCCGCCGCCGCAACAGCTAACGGCGGGCTCTTCGACCATCGCCGGCGAGCAACAACCCGCCTGACCTTCGACCTTGGCGTAGGCGTTCAAATCCGCGCCGCTGTCGATCACCTGGACCTGGGCAAACCCCGCGGCAAGCAGACCATCACGGTAGTCCTCAATCGGGATCGCCCCGGCAATGCAACCAACATACGCCATCAGGTCATTGCCCAGTTCCGGCGGCAGCTCCTTCTTAAGCGCGATATCACTGACGGCCAATCGCCCGCCCGGCTTAAGCACGCGCGCGACCTCATTGAAAACCGCGTTCTTATCCTGGGCGAGGTTGATCACGCAGTTGCTGATCACGCAATCGACCGATCCATCCGCCAGCGGCAGCTTATCGATCCCTGCAAGATGGAATTCGACGTTGGCGACGCCACCCTTCTTCGCATTGGCCTGCGCAAGCGCGATCATCTGCGGCGTCATGTCAATGCCAATCGCCTTGCCGGCCGGCCCGACCTTCTGCGCCGCGAGAAAAACGTCCAACCCGCCGCCACAACCCAGGTCCACCACAACCTCACCCGCCCGCAACGATGCGAACGCCGTCGGGTTACCGCACGAAAGCCCCATATTGGCTTCAGCAGGAATGGCAGCCAATTCAGCATCGCTATACCCGAACGCCTGCGCCACCGCGCGCACGCCATCCTGATCGCTAGAAAGTCCGCTCAGCGCCACTGCGCCATATTTATCCCGCACCGCGTTGGTGATCGTCTCCGACATTTAATGCTCCATCTTCTGTTGTAAACCCGCGGGCAGTGTCTCGATAAATTTGCGGATCTCGTCGCGCACCCGCCGGTAATGATTCAAGGCCTCTTCTTCCGTCTTGGCCGTCTTCGCAAGCTTAGGCGGATCGTCGAACCCAACGTGCACGACCTTCGCTTTTCCCGGAAAAACCGGACAACTCTCGTTGGCGTTGGCACAGACCGTCACGACGTAATCCAGCCCGACATCCTTCACTTCATCCACATGCTTCGATCGCTGCGGCGTGATATCCACCCCCACCTCGGCCATCACTTTCACCGCGTTCGGGTTCATCCCGTGCGTTTCGATCCCCGCCGAGTAGGCTTCGATCACGTCCCCCTTCAACCGCCGGGCCCACCCTTCCGCCATCTGGCTGCGGCACGAATTACCCGTGCAGAGGAACAACACTTTGATCTTTCCGCCAGCCTCTTGCATAAAACCATCCCAACCGACGAAAAACCCGCCAGCCTCTGGCGAACGAATGGTCACCCGTTCCGATACCGTCCGCCGCGGCGTCGGCATTACAATTAACCGCGTCCTCACGATTCCGGTCCATTTAGAAAGGAAATCATGAACCATCGCAAGCTTTGCCTGCTGGGTGCCTTGGCCCTGGGCGCGTCGCTGGTCGCCGCACCCCCGTACCTTCCGCTGGCCCCCGCCCGCGCCGCCGAGGCGGGCGCCGTCGATGCCAAGCTGCAAGCCACGATCGACCGCGGCCTGGCATTCCTGAAATCCCAGCAGAAGCCCGACGGCGGCTGGCAGAAGGAGAACGACCCGCCCGCCATCACCGCCATCGCGCTCAAAGCCTTCGCGCAAGACCCCAAGACCGGCCCCAACGCCGACTTCGTCAAGAAGGGTTACGACAAGCTGCTCACCTATCAGCTCGACAACGGCGGCATCTACCAGGACCTCCTCGCCAACTACAACACTTCCATCGCCATCAGCGCGCTCAGCGCCGCCAACAATCCCGGCTTCAAGGAACGCATCGACAAGGCCGTCGCCTACGTCAAGGGAATCCAGTGGACCGACAAGACCGGCACCGGCCCCAAGGGAGAGATGATCAAGGACGACAAGAACAACTGGTGGGGCGGCTGGGGTTACAGCCGCGCCGGCCGGCCCGACCTCTCCAACGCCCAGATCGCCATCGAAGCCCTCGAGAACGCCGGCCTGAAAAAGGACGATCCCGCCTTCCAGAACGCGCTCAAGTTCATCACGCGGAACCAGAACAATTCCGAGACCAACGACCAGAAGTTCGCCGGCAATGACGGCGGCTTCGTCTACTCCCCCGCCAACGAAGGCGAATCGCCCGCCGGCGTCTTCGTCGGCGCCGACGGCAAGCGCGTCGTCCGCTCCTACGGCTCCATGACCTACGCCGGCCTCAAAAGCATGATCTACGCCGGCCTCTCCAAGGACGACCCCCGCGTCAAAGGTGCATGGGACTGGATCGGCAAAACCTACACCGTCGAGGTGAACCCCGGTTTCCTCACCAACGACCCAAAGAACGGCGACATGTCCCGCTACGGCCTCTACTACTACTACCACACCATGGCCCGCGCCTTGAATGTCTACGACGAACCAATCATCACCGATTCCAAGGGCGTCAAGCACGACTGGCGCGTCGAGCTGACCGACAAGCTCGCGAGCATGCAGAAGCCCGACGGCTCCTGGGCGGGCGAGAAGAAATGGTTCGAAGACAACGGCGTCCTCACCACTGCCTACGCGCTCCTCGCGCTCCAGGAAATCCAGCAGGACCTGAAGCAACACCCGGCCAAGTAAGTCCCTCCTTAATGAGGAGTCCAACTGCATGTCCCTAAAGAACACTTCGCTTGCGCTGGCCGCGTTATTGCTGCTGTCAGTCGCCGGCCAGCCGACCTTCGCCGACGATTCATTTGACCTGGGCCCCCTGCCCGAACTGCCGCTCCCCAGCTACCTGACCGACGCCCCAACCACACCGCCACCGCCGCCCACATCACCGCGCCTGCGCTCCTTCGAGCTTCCGCCGGTAAACGTAGTCGGCCAGCGCCCGTCCGACCTCCGCGAAGAAGACCGCGTCGGCTCCTACGGCCAGCCGCGCTGGACCGCCACGCGCCGCTTCCCCAACACGCGCGTCTACGTTGTCCCCGAAGGCAAAATTGAAGGCGAACTCTGGTTCATCCCGCGCTTCCTTAAAAGCGGCGAAACCAACGGCCGCTACCTCGCCGAGATCGAGTACGGCCTCCCCAACCGCTTCCAGATCGACGCCTACTACCGCCTCGACATCAACGAGGCCGGCGACGGCCAGAACGGCGCGCAATTCGAAGTCCGTTGGGCCCTGGCGGACTGGGGCAAGATCCCCTTCAACCCCACGCTCTACGTCGAATACATCGCCCACGAAGACGACCCTGACGGCGTGGAATTCAAGCTCCTCTTCGGCGACGAGCTCGCCCCGCGCATCCACTGGGGCGTCAACTTGGTAGCCGAGCTCGAGACCGGCGGCCACCGCGAATACACCTACGAGATCGACGGCGGCATCTCCTATACCCTGCTCGATGAAAAATTCTCCGTCGGCGCCGAGACCAAGGTCGAATTCATCTCCACCCACAACAACCGAGCCAGTTACGAAACCTCGATCCTCGTCGGCCCCAGCGTCCAGTGGCGACCAGTGCCGCGGCTGTCAGTAAACCTCGCGCCATTGTTCGGAATCACCCCCGACAGCGCGACGGCGCGGGTCTATCTGAATATCGGATGGGAGTTTTAGGCGTCGCCGTGCGCGAACTGATCTTCCATCCTCGCGACCTATCATTCGACGAGGACACGCCGCGCCCATCACCGGGGGAGCCGGAGGCAGAACTCATCTGCAATTCGACCGCGTTCGCATGCGAAGGTCCGGCCATGACGACCCCCGCCTTCGCTCGTCGCCGGCCGCGCGGGATACAACGCGCATCCGTCGTCTCCTTCGCGATCGCACTCGCCGTTCACGCCGGCGTAATCGGCCTCGGCCTGCTCTATTACAAGTCCGTCAGCCATTACCAACCGCCGCAGATCGTTCTCCCGAAAGGATGGGCGACTGAAGTGGACGCCGACGCCGGCGCGCCGTCGATGCTGCTGCTGCAACCCGCCCCGCCACTGGACATCCCCCCGCCCAACGCGCCGCCCACGCCCACGCCCAAGGCCGATCTCGGCCCGCCACCCGCCGAGTTCGAACCACCGCGGGTTGCTTCACGCGCCGCCGCCCTCGATGCGGGCTATGGAACGTCAAGTTTCGCCCCACTGCAAATCCTGGGTGACAATGCAGCCGCGCCACTCGTCAACTTCAACAAACTCCCGGGCATCGGCGCAGTCTTACCCGACCCCACACCCCCTCCGGTGACCCATGACAGAGGCGCCGGCTCGACCGACGCAGGCGCCCCCCAAGGCGTTCCCGACTGCCTGCCGTCGCCATCGATACGAAATAAAAAGCCAGACTATCCCGAAGTCGCGCAGCGACAGGGATGGACCGGCACCGTCTATCTCGAGCTCGACCTCAACGACCGCGGCCGCGTGACCGACGCCCGATTGCTTCGCTCGTGCGGCCACGATGTGCTTGACAAATCCGCGCTCGACGCCGCCCGCACCTGGCGCTACACGCCCGCGACGCTCAACGGCCGCCCGGTCGCCGTAACCGTCCCGGCGCCGATCGTCTACGACCTTCAATCCCCACGGCGATAGAACAAATTCAAACCGCGCTTCCACGCCGGGTTCGGAGCTTCAGGCGACGACCCTGATCGCTTCGTCAACAACGCGGCGATATCGTTATCCAGTAAAACGGGAGGTACCTACGATCCCGCCGGCGGCTCCCAAAGCTCAATCCGATTCCCCTCAGGATCCATGATCCACGCAAAGCGCCCGTATTCCGAATTCTCGCGTCGCTCATCAACCCACACGCCCGCCGCGCCAAGCCGCTCGAGCAATGCATCCAGATCGTCAACGCGATAGTTGATCATGAACGGCGCCTGCCCCGGCTCGAAGTATTTCGTCTCCTTCGAGAAGAGAGACCACACCGTCGTCCCCGGCGCGTCGCGATCCTTCTCGCGCCAGCGAAAAAACACCGGCCCCCCTTCGCGCTTCATCCCAAGCTGGCTCTCGTACCACGCGTGCAGCCCCTCGGGATCCTGCGCCTTGAAGAAGACGCCGCCCAACCCCGTGACTCGACCCATATCGTCTCCCGTTTGCCCGTTTCCCGCGTTGCCCGTTGAAGCCGTTACAATTTGCCCAGATTGTGAAGCCAAACGCCGGCGACGTCCAGAAAAATGTGCTGGCCCGAAATATCGCTTGTGAAATCTCATCGAAAAAGCTAACTTATTCGCCGACATATCACTTGCGGTAGGACACGTCATTCGGCTGGAGGAAAAATTGAAGAAGCAGAGGGCATTTGTAACCGCGGCAATCGCTGCGGCCGTTTCGAGTGTTTTCAGTCCGGTTTACGCCACTGACAATGTCTGGGTTGGAACCACCAGCGATTGGAACACGGCGTCTAACTGGAGTCTGGGGCGGGTTCCGGTCAAGGTAGACGACAACGTCTTTGATGACGCAATCATCAACTCGACAGCGATCATTCCGATTATTACCGCCGATCTGGCGGCAACGCCGCGCGACATCATCCTGGGAATCGGAGGCGGAAACTCAGGCCAGGTAAATCACATCGCCGGCAGCGCCGCAACGGGCGCTGGCAACTGGTTCTTCATCGGACGCGACGGCGGCACCGGCACTTACAACCTGGCCGACACGACTGCCGTCGGCGGTACCCTGACCAAATTCGGCGCCGGCTCGGGCTCGATCAACGTTGGTGGACGCGTGTTTGTCGGCGGCACCGAATTCGGCGCCGCCGGCAGTGTCGGCACGCTCAACATAAATACGTCGGGTACCCTGGCCGTCAGCAACGACCTCGCCATTGGCACCGATGGCGCCACCGGCGTTATGAATATGGACGCCGGAACCGTCACCACCGGCGGCTGGAACTTCATCGGCAAGGGAGCGAACAATCCCGGCGGCAACGGCACCCTCAACATGAGCGGTGGAACCATCACCAACGGCGGCGGCCGTACCTACATTGGATTCGGCGGTTCTGCTACCAACGTTTCCACCGGCAAACTGGTCATGAGCGGTGGCACGTACAACAACCCCGGCGACTTCTTCAGCGTCGGCGATAACAACCTCACCAGCACCGCCGCTACCCCATCCGTCAGCATGTCCGGCGGAACGATCAATTCCGCCCTGTTTACCATCGGTGGCAACCCCGATCGCGGTGGCAAGGGAATCGTTACGCTCAATGGCAACGGCGCCCTGCTCAACACCGGCGAATTCTGGGTGGGCCAGAACACCGGCAGCGAAGGCGTATTTAACATCAGTGCCGGTACAGTGACCTCCAGCAACTGGTTTGTTATCGGCCGCAGTGGCGGCACGGGCGCCATCAACATGACTGGCGGTCAGATCACCAAAAGCGGCGGTGGAAATCTCATCGTTGGTAGCCTTTCCGGAAAGGGCACGATCACCCAGACCGCCGGCGCGATCAACACGGTCGCCGGCGGCGATACCCTTCTGGGTGAAGGCACGTCGACCGCCCTCTGGGATATCTCGGGCGGTTCGCTCACCACCAATGCATTGTTGATCGCTTGGCAGGGCGGCGTCAATGAATTCCGCGTGCGCGGCACCGGCGCCGTTACCGCCGATCATATCGAGCTGGGTGAAGGCTCGAATAACGGATCAGGAATTGTGAATCAGACCGGCGGCACCGTGACCGCAAACCGCTGGCTCGCCGTCGGCCTCGGCTCGTCACAGCAGGCGAAATACAACCTCAGCGGCGGCACCGTGAATGCCGGCGGTCTGGAAGCCGGGGCCGATTCCCCCGGCTTGATCGCGCTCAGCGGCACCGGCGTCTTGAACGTCTCCGGAAATACCGAGGTGCCCACCCGAAACGGCGCAGGCAACCTGACGGTTTCAGGCGGCACGTTGAACACGGCCAACATCCTCATCGGCGGCCGCGACAACAACACGGCTGGCAACGTCTTCGGTTCAGGTGTGGTCAACCAGTCCGGCGGCTTGGTCAAAGTCACCACGGACGTGATCGTGCAACGGCCCAACGTCGGCACGGGCACTTACAACCTGTCGGGCGGAACGCTTTCCGTCGACGGCGTCCTCAACGCCTCGCTCGGCACATTCAGCTTCACCGGCGGACGATTGACCCGCTCCAATGCCGGCGTCATCAACTACACCGGTGACCTCCACGTCGCCAACAAGGCGGCGGGATTAAAACTTGATACCGATAAGACGTTCGCCGTCAGCGGCCTCTTTGACGTTGTCCCAGGCGTCACCTTCGACGTCACGGGCATGACAATCCCTGCGCATGCCGGTGCTGGTTTTGAAACAGGCTCGTTCCCCCTTGGCACCGATAACTCCATTCTCGGTACGTTCGATCCCTCCACGACTTCCGTCCTGGGGTTGAACAACCTGGCGAACGCAACCTTCATCTCCGAAGCCGCTGGTGAAGGCCACACCTACTCCAACACGCAGCGCGTCTATTGGGTTCAGGAATCAGCGGGACAAGTCAGCCTGCAATACAGCGTCGCCGCCGCCCCCGAACCGGGAGCCATCGCGGTTCTCGCACTCTCTGGGGTAACCATTCTGGCACGGCGACGGCGGAAGTGAATGCAATAGTTTTGAACGATGACCAGGCGTCGCCCCGTCACCCCGGGGCGACGCCTCTTTCTTTGGCAAGACGTCAAGTCACGGTGTATATTTCGCGGAAGATCAGATGATCAAGAACGTCCTAATCCTCGGCGCCGGTAGCGCCGGCCTCATCGCCGCCATCTCCATCAAGCGGAAAATCCCGCAACTCGCCGTCCACGTCGTGCGCAGCCCCGACATCGGCGTCATCGGCGTCGGCGAGGGCACCACGCCCAACTTCCCCAAGCACCTCTTCGATTACCTCGGCATCAGCCGCAAGCACTTTTACGCGATGGCCCAGCCGACCTGGAAGCTCGGCATCCGCTTCATCTGGGGCCCGCGCGATCACTTCGAATATGGCTTCGCCCGCCAGCTCGATTCCCACTGGTCCGACCTCCCGCGCCCCAATGGTTATTACTGCGACGAAGACTTCACTTGCAGCGACCTCACCACCGCCCTCATGGCCCACAACAAGGTCTTCGCGCGCCAGCCCGACGGCGGCGGGCCGGACATCCAGCCATGGCACGGCTTTCACATCGAAAACAAAAAACTCGTCGAGGTGCTCGAGGTCGTCGCCCGCACCGTCGGCGTCGAGTTCACCGATGCCCGCGTCAGCGGCGCCAAACGCGGGCCGCAGGGAATCTCCTCGATCATCCTCGACGACGGCCGCGAGCTCACCGCCGACTTCTTCATCGACTCCAGCGGCTTCCGCAGCGAATTGCTCGGCCGCGCACTCGAAGAGCCCTACATCAGCTTCGACAAATCCCTCTTCTGCGACCGCGCCGTCGTCGGCGGCTGGGAACGCACGGTCGAGCCCATCCTCCCGTACACGACCGCCGAAACCATGGACGCCGGCTGGGCCTGGCAGATCGAGCACGAGCATTTCATCAACCGCGGCTACGTCTTCTCATCACAGTTCACCTCCGACGACGACGCCCGCGCCGAGTTCACGCGCAAGAACCCCAAAGCGGCCAAAGACGGCCGCGTCGTCAAGTTCCGCTCCGGCCGCTACCGTCGCGGCTGGGTGGACAACGTCATCGGCATCGGCAACGCCTGCGGCTTCGTCGAGCCGCTCGAAGCCACCTCCCTCATGGTCGTCTGCAGCCAGTGCGAGACGTTCATCGATTTCCTCCTCCACACCGGCCTCACCCCCACGCCGACCATGCGCAACCTGTACAACGACATGACCGCCGGCGTGTGGGACGAGATCCGCGATTTCCTCGCGCTCCACTACAAGATCAACACCCGCCTCGACACCCCCTTCTGGCGTCATTGCCGCGAAAACACTGACGTCTCCGGCATCGCCCACCTCCTCGAGTTCTACAACGAGAACGGGCCCACCGGTTTCGCCCGCCACCTGCTCCGCCCGACCGGCAGCAACTTCGGCATCGAAGGCTTCCTCGTCATGCTCGTCGGCAACCGCGTCCCCTACCAGGGCCGCCACCAAGCCAGCGACGCCGAACGGAAAACCTGGAATAGCTACCGCGCTCAATTCGCCGCGCAAGCGCAGGCCGGCATGGACATCCGCGAAGCCCTCGCCTACATCCGCCAACCCGGCTGGCGCTGGTTCGCCGAATCCTGACGGCATGCTGCGCTGCTGTTGGTGCTGACGAGATGTGCTGCTTTGCCTACCATCGGCCTCCCGCGAGGCCGATGACCAATCCCGATTTTGAAACATACCGACTGCTCCCGCAGGAAACCGACCCCGAAGAGTTTTGGATCGTCGCCATCCTGCGCATGCCCAGTTGGATTGACGAGCCGCCCCGTCCTCCGTTCCGGCCATACGCCGCCCTGATCCTCACCAAGAGTCTGGGCATCCACCTGAGCAAGATGGCCGCCGACCGCGCAGAGGCGACCGCGATGGTGGTGCCCGCGCTTGTCCAGTTTGCAACCGGCGCCAAGGTGCGCGTCCGCCCCGCCCGGATCGCTACCAACGACCCCACCCTCGAGCGGCACCTCTGCGACGCGCTGGGCGACCTGGTTGCAGGGGTGAAGACGGTGGCCGACCTTCCGCCGCTCGACGCGGTAAAGCAACAACTGGCGCGCATGCCCGGATCCGCCGGCATCCCGGATGCTCTGTCGGTTCCCGGCGTAACCCGCGAGGACCTCCGCGCGCTCGCCCGCGCCGCCGCCGACTTCCATCGCGCCGCGCCGTGGCGTCACCTGAACGATCATGACCTGCTTCGCGTCGATTCGCCCCCCTCGCCCGCGGGTCAAAAATACGCAGTGGTCATGGGCGCAGGCGGTGAGACATTCGGACTCGCGTTCTACGCCTCGCTCGAACGATACAAGCTCACCATGGAGGGTACCGGCGACGAGACCGAGTTTCTCCGCGCGCCCGAACCGCTCTTTTCGATGATCTTCAGTCCAGCCATGGCGATCAGCTTCGGCGATCACGATCTTTGGGAAGACGAGAAGTTCCCACTCGCCACCCCCGAGGCCTATCCCTTCGCCGCCTTTTTCGATGCGGCGACCGACGCCGTCGTCAGGCCCAATGCCGCTTTACTGAATCACACCCAGGCGATCCTCGCCGCCCTCGCCCTGACCACCGAGCAGGAGATGGACGCCGGCCGCTGGAGGAAGACCGTCCCAACCCTGGACGGCCCCGTCGAATACACCCTGACGATTCCCGCCCTGCTCAAGTCGCAGAAAAAGAAGACGACGAAAAAGGCATGGCCCAGCCCGATTAATAATCCCCGCGCATCGCAGGACCGCGCCGAGGAACTGTTCGGCCAGGCGATCGGCGCCCGCGGCCGGCGGCAGATTCAACTCGCTCGCCAGGTGCTGGAACTGGACCCCGATAACGCCGACGCGCTGGGAATCCTCGCCCGCCGCGCCGGTGACCCCGTGCGCCGACTCGAGCTTTACGCACAGGCCGTTGACGCGGGTCGCCGCGCGATCGGCGAGTCATTCGATTTACTGCTCGGTCACTTCTGGCTTGCTGTCTCGACCCGCCCGTACTTGCGCGCCCGCGTCGGCCTGGCGATGGCGCTGCGCGATCTCGGCCGCCACGCCGAGACGCTCGAACACCTGCTCGACATGCTCCGCCTCAACCCCAACGACAACCAGGGAATCCGCGACCTGGTCCCCGCCACCCTGCTCGCCCTCGGCCGCGACCGCGAACTGCTCGATTTCACCACAACCTATGGCCGCCACAGCGCCATCCCCGCCTACGCCACCGCGCTCGCCAACTTTCGCATCGAGGGCAACTCCGCCGCCGCCCGCAAGAGTTTATCCCACGCCGTCGCCCTTAATCGCCATGTCCCCCACCACCTGGCGCGCGGCACGCGCCCCGTGCCCGAATCCGACTTCGGCTATTCCCCGGGCCAGCCCAGCGAGGCGGCTTTCTGCATCGAAGAGATCGGCCCTGCCTGGCGTGCCACCCCCGGCGCCCTCCATTGGATCGCCGCCGCAACGCCCCCGCCCGCCACGCGCACGCGCCGACGCCGCTGACAACCGCCCATGCCCGCGTTATCTTCCTCCCCATGAACCTCAACCTCCTCAAACAACTCTCCGAAGCCCCCGGCGTCCCCGGCCGCGAAGAACGCGTCCGCGCCATCCTCGAAAAAGAAACCAAGGGCCTCTTCGACGAAACCTCCACCGACAACCTCGGCTCCCTCATCGCCATCAAAAAGTCCAAGGCCCCCGGCGCGAAGAAGGTTCTCCTCGCCTGTCACATCGATGAGATCGGCTTCTACGTCAAGCACATCGACGACAAAGGCTTCCTCCGCGTGCACAACGCCGGCGGTTTCGACACCAAAAACCTCCAGGCCCGCCGCGTCCTCGTCCAATCGTCAGGCGGCGAAGACCTCATCGGCCTCCTCAACCCCAGCGGCCGCCCCATCCACATCGCCAAGGAAGAGGACAAGAAAAAGATCCCCGAGATCGCCGACTTCAGCATCGACCTCTGCCTCGCCCCCGAGGAGGTTCGCAAAAAAGTCCGCATCGGCGACCCGGTCACCCTCATCCAAGAGTTCAGCGAGATCGGCCAGTGCGTCAGCGGCAAATGCCTCGACAACCGCGTCGCCGCCTTCGTCGCCATTGAAGCGCTCCGCAAAGTCCAGAACCTGAAATACGACGTGGTCCTAGCCGCGACGGTTCAGGAAGAAGTCGGCTGCCGCGGCGCCGGCCCCGCCGCCTTCGCCCACGAGCCCGACATCGCCATCGCCATCGACACCACGCTGGCCGTCGATACGCCCGGCGTTCCAGAAGACGAGCGCGTTACCAGGCAAGGCGACGGCGTCGCCCTCACGATCATGGACAGCATGACGATCAGCAACCGCCCCCTCATCGACGCCTTCGAAGCCGTCGCCAAAAAACGCGACATCCCCTGCCAGCTCAGCATCCTCCCCCGAGGCGGCACCGACGCCGGCCCCATGCAACGCGCCCGCGGCGGCTACAAGACGATGACCCTCTCCATCCCCACCCGCTACATCCACACCGTCACCGAGTGCATCCACAAACGCGACCTGCAAAGCGCCATCGACCTCCTGGCGGCGTGGCTGGAGACGTGAGCTTAACGCTAAGAATCGAAACAAGCGGCTACTGAATCAAAGCGCGCTCCGGCCACGCCGGGTTCGGAGCTTCAGGCGACGACCCGGATTCGTCGGGGCAAGTCCCCTTTAAACTACCTCCGCCGCCCCTTCGCCCCCCCATCGTCCGCATCATCCCCCAGCCGCTCCCCCCTCATCATCTTCCCAAACAGCTTCGCCACCCCCTCCGTCAACACCGGCGACGGCACCGTATCGATCTTCGGCTCGCGGGTCGAACCCGTCACGCGAAACTCATACAACAACGTCTTCGTAGCCGTGTTGACCATCTTCTGCAGCCCCCCCAGCACCTCCCCCGCCACGTCGCTGACGATCGGAATGCGCGTCCGCTTCATCTGATCCTTCCAGTCCGCCAACGGCGCAGCCACCACGCGCAGGTTCAGCCGTCCATCAAACATCACGCTCCCCGACCCCTGCACCCCCAGCACCGGCGCGCTCAGCGCCGCGTCAGTCAACTCCACCTTCTGGTCATGAACGTGGAAGTGACCCGCCGCCTGACCCACCGTCAACGCATTGCCCGCGACATTGGCCCCCTTTGCTATCTCTTCGAGCGTCGGGAGCGACCAAAAATCCCCGTTCAACACCTCAAACCGCCCCGTCGCCTGAAAGTTATCCGCCCCCGTGTGATTCTCATCTGGCCCCGTCCCCTCCACCCGCGCATTCGCGTTCCCTTTCCCCGACAACCGCGTCGGCTTCTTCCCCTGCTGAACGGAAACCAGCTCCCCCAGGCTCTTCAGATCGACATCGCGCAGCCAAACCTGCCCCTGATAGGCAACCTCCTTCCCCCTACCCGGCGTCAATTGCCCCTCCGCCGTCCCCGTCCCGCCCAGCGAATTCACCTCAAGCCGCTTGATATCCACCAGCCGCGGCGTGCTCACGATCTCCGCCTTCACGTTGGTCAGCGGAATCCGCTTCTTACCGATCGTCGCCCCCCCATCGTCGCTGCGAATATCAAAGTGAAAATCCGGCTTAGTCCCCGGCGGCATCCCGTTCCGCCGCGCAAAAAATCCCAGCGCATACCAAGTCCCCGATGGCCGCAGCTCTCGCGCGACAAACTCAAACGGACGCCCGTAATCCTCCACCGTCCCCGTCAATTGCACCGACCCACTGATCTCCTCCAGCCGAAACTCCCGATCAATGTGCTCCAGCGGAATCCGAGCGCCGGTCACGAAGAACTTATCCCCGTGATACTCCCCTTCCGCATTCTCCACCGTGATCACATCCCGATTCGCACGCACCGTCCCTGACACCCCCGTAAACGACGCCGGCCAATTCATCGGCCGCGCCACCAGCTCGCGCGGATACGCAACCACCTGGTATTCCACCTGGTCCATGAACCGCGTCCCCGGCGCAGGCCGAATCGGCCCCGCAGCCGTCGCCGTCAACCGCATTTTCCCCGACAGGTCCATCTTCGCCAGCGCCTGCTCGATCCGCGTAGGTAGCCCCGACCGATCCTTCCCCAGCTCAAGCTGGCAGAGCAAATTCTTCACCCGCCACTGATCACTCTCCGGATCGATCGTCGCCTCCCCCTTCTCAATGTGCAGCAGCGTATCGCGCGTCCCGATCTCCAACAGATCGAGATTAACCGTAGTAGGCGGTTGCTTGCTCCGCGTCGACTTTTGCGCCGCCACCGCGCGCGTCGTCCCCTGCGTCGCCGCAACCGACGTATCCGACATCACCACCGGCCGGCTAACCTCCGTGGCCGCGACTTGCTTGTCTTCACTCGCCAGCCGCAGCTTCAGCGCCAGTCGATCAATCCGCCCCGCCCCATCCGACAACCGCGCACTCCCCGAAGGCAGCTCCAGCACCGCCTTGTATTGACTCGCTCCCGGATCCTTAAGCGGCACCGTCGCGCTCCCGCTTAACGACATCGACCCCGCCACCTCATACCGCTGCAGGATCTCCTGCCAGGACGGCGGCAACTGCTCCTGCCGCTTATCCTTGTCCACCTTCACGCCGAACACGAACCGCTCAACGTCCAGCCGCCCACTGTCCACATCCAACTTCCCCCGAGCATTCGCCACCGCGAGAGGCGCATTCCGCGCCGATAGGTCATAAGAATAAAGCGCCCCCGACGTCGGCTCAGTATCCATCTCCACCGTCAGATTCTTCCAGATCAACGGCGGCCGATTCGAACGCTCCCGATGATCCTCGAACAGAATTTGCCCGTCGTGAATCTCAAACCGCCGCAGCCGAAAATAATCCGATGGCTTCTCCTTCTTCTGCTTCCCTGCCGCCGCCGCGGCGATCTGATCCTCCGCCGAAACCGGCTTCACCAAATTACGCGTCCCCAGCAACCCATTCTCCGTCAAGATGAAATGCACCGAAGGCTGCTTGATGATGATCCGCTTAATCACCAGCGGCCCATCCCCCCATGGAAGCTGCGCAAGATGAAGATCCAATTCCTTCACGCGCAGCAGGTCGATCTGCTGCCCATGCGCGTCCCACGCCACCAGCGCCGCATTGTGAGCCGTCAGCCCATAAGGAAAGTGATAAGACAACCGCTCCATCTTCAGTTCAGCATTCAGATGCTTCGACACCATCTGCTGAAGCCGCTCGCGCAAAAACGGCGCGATGATCTTCGGCGCAACAAAATAAACCAGCAAGAACAGCAGCGCCACCGTCCCCAGCGCCCAATACTTCTTCCGCCCGCGCCCCAGCGGCCCCGTCTTCATCGCAATGGCGGCTGATCGATTCACGGCGTGGCTCACAGGCGATTCCTCAAAACTATGGCGTAACGGCATGGTAACAATAGGCTTCGCCCATCACTTTGGCCTTGCCTGCATATCCCCCGAAGCTTAGGTTCTATTTCCTGATGCACCGCGCATCAGATTTTCAGGTGGCGTTGTATTTGCCCGCCTGCTAGATTCATTCGTCCGCAGTCCCAACGCGCCGCCTGCTCCGCCTGTGATCAGGGAGGATATTCATGCGTGTCTCGCTCGCCGTTAAATGTCTCACCGCCGCGCTCTGCTTCGCCCTGCCCGCCGCCGCTGCCATCACGATTAAAGACCGCACGATCAACCAGCCGTTAGTCCTCGACCAGAACGAGGACTACTACCTCCACAAAGTCTATATCTCCGGCATCACCGACCTCGCCGCCCTCACGCTCACCGGCAAAATCAATTCCGTCAACCTCTCGCACTGCATCTTCTCCAACATCTGGGCCGGCCCCAACGGTAAGGCCACCGCCACCGAAGCCCAAGGTGCCATCGTCGGCTCCTTCGTCGCCACCGACACCGCCTTCGAGGACGCCCAGCACCAACTCCTCTGCCTGCGCGAAGGCGCCTTCGGCACCGTCACCTTCCAGCGGTGCAAGTTCCGCACCACCGACTCGTTCCTCAAAAAAATCTACGCCAACGACCCCTGGCGCTCCACCCCCCCCACCACAGAGTTCGCCAACATCGAGCGCCTCGAACTCCTCGACAACGAGTACGTCAACACCGTCCTCATCGTCCACCCCTCAGTCAAAGTCGTCATCTTCCGCGGCGACATCTCCAACCTCCGCCTCGAAAGCCCCAGCACCCACGTCATCCGCCTCGAAAAAGACCAGGACCCCTCAATGATCAACATGGACGGCACCGCCGTCGCCCAGACGCCAGCAGAAGCAGACGCCCAGCCCGTCAATTCATCCGAGGAAGACGCTCAGACTTCCCCAACCCCATAAAAAATCGCTTGACTTGGAACAAGCTCAGTCGAGTCGCGGTTTCGCACCGTGAAAAACTGAACCGTCACGCAACTTACAACATCCCCTTCAGCACCCCACCCTCCGCCCGTACCGCCGACCCATTAATCCCCGACGCCACCGCCCCGCACAAAAACGCCACCACCGCCGCCACCTCCTCGGAAGTCTCGAACCGTTTGATGAGCGAGCTGGGGCGCACCGATTTGAAGAAGTCTGCCTCGACCTCTTTCTCAGTCACTCCGCGACTGTGCGCCATGTCCGCGACAAACTGCTCCACCCCCTCCGATTTCGTCGGCCCCACCAGCACCGAATTCACCGTCACCCCCGTCCCCGCAGTCAATTCCGCCATCCCCCGCGCCAAAGACACCTGCGCCGACTTCGTAACCCCATAGTGAATCATCTCGGTCGGAATCTGCACCCCCGACTCGCTCGAAATGAAAATCACCCGCCCCCAGCCGCGCTTGAGCATCGGCGGAAAATAATGCCGCGACAACCGCACCCCGCTGATCAAGTTCACCTCGAGGATGTGCATCCAATCCTCGTCCGACAATTGCTCGAACGGCTTGACCTCGTAAATGCCCAGGTTGTTGATCAGCAGGTCAACGTCGGGCATCGCCCCGATCACCCGCCGCGCCCCCTCCGCCGTCCCCAGATCCGCAACGATCCCCTCAACCACGCCGCCAGCCGCATCGCGCTTCACCTGCGCCACAGCCTCATCCACCCGCGCCGCCGTCCGCCCGTTCACCGTCACCCGCGCCCCCTCCCGCGCCAGCGCCGTAGCAATCGCCAGCCCAATCCCCGCCGTCGATCCCGTCACCAGCGCCCGCTTCCCCGAAATCTGTAAGTCCATCGTGAAAACTCCTTCGCCGACATTCTAAATGCCCGACCGCGATTGTCGAACGTCCCACCCCGTTTAGCCGGCTCGCTTGCGGGCCGTGTCCAAGTGCGCCGTTCCCCAATCACGCACTCATATTCCAGACCTGCAACATTTCCCCCTGGCATCCCCAAATAAGTCTTGCCCTCCCCACCCCCCGCCGCGCATACTCATCACTCACACGTCTCAAGGTCGCCCCATGCCACTCCACTTCCGAGCCCGCCCCAAAGGCTTCACCCTCGTCGAACTCCTCGTAGTCATCGGCATCATCGCCCTCCTCATCTCCATCCTCCTCCCCTCCCTCAGCAGGGCCCGCGAGCAATCCCGCACCATCGCCTGTCTCTCCAACCTCCGCCAGATCGGCCAGGCCGCCGCCATGTACGCCGCCCACAATCACGGCTTCACCGTCCCCGGCTACGCCGACTACAGCGCCACCACCAGCAACGGCGTCCCCCTCGACGCCGAAAATTACGCCACCGTCCTGGTCAACACCAGGTGCATCACCGCAACCTCCGTCATCAATCTGACCGATCATCCCAGCAACCAATCCTCCCCGTTCTTCTGTCCCTCCGGCCTCGACGATCAGGTCTCGATCCACCTCCAGCCCGGCGTCTCCACCCCCTTCCCGCAAGACCGCAAGGCAGCCCTCGCCCAGGAACCCTGGCGCGTAAAATCGATCAGCACCGGCGTCATCATCGACAGTTGGTACGGCATAAACGCCGTGCGCGACGGCTTCACCGCCCACCCCCACCCCTGCCGCCGCCTCCCCGACGACGCCAACAAGACCGACCACACCCTCACCCGCCTAAGCCAGATCAAGCGCAACGCCGACACCGTCTTCCTCTTCGACGGCACCTTCCTCAACCTCTACTACGAAGCCGACCGCATCGCCGCCCGCCACAACAACCGCACCACCACCAACCTCCTCTTCTTCGACGGCCACGCCGCCAACGTCCCCACCGCCAGCCTCCCCGGCGCCCTGGGCCCCAACGCCGGCGGCAGCAGCCCCTTCAACAACCTGACCACCCTACAAAAATACCCCGACTTCCGGTGGCGCATGGACCAACCATAACAGTGCGGCAGCTTCCCCGGTGGGGCGGACATTCTTGTCTGCCTGTCTTTCGTCTTGCCTTCGCTATGTACCCCTTTTAGCGGCTCCGCTTGCGGAGCGCGTCCAACAGCACGATTCCCCAATCACCCACGCCAACTACAGACATCGACCGACCGCATCCGCCTTCGCATCCGCCAAAACTGCATCCTCCTGAACATACGCAAAACCACATCAACCACGCCGGGGCAGAGCGCCGGGAGCTACGCGACCACAGCGCCGCCCCGGATTCCCCACCCCCGGCGCGGTCCCGTCAGCGATCCTGTTCTCCAGAAAACACCGAGCACCAGATTTCAAAGCGAAAAAAATTAACCCCCAAGTTCTCCCCCGTCTACCGCCAGCCCGCAGTGCCGCGTCCTCAACTCCCGCATAAACCAATGGAAAGGAGAGCGGAGGCGAGAACCTTGGGCCCTGATGGTTCTCGCCTCCACTCCCCTGCGTTTGTCAGAGACGTTTCACAGCTTGCGTACTATCTCGGAAACCTTACCGTTAGGGTGGGCAAGCACCTGTTCGCTAATTCGCGAATTCAAATCGGAGGGCGACAAATGGGAAATAATCGCGATCTATTTCGGAAAATGTCTACTGCGCGGGCACACTTTTACCCGTGTGATTTCCACGTCCACAGCCCGGGTTCCGGCGATGTACGACTCGGACAGAGATTTGAGCGACTCTCGAGAGCCGAGCAGACACTGCTTCAAGGCATCCCGCCCGGTCTGGCGGACGACGCGCGGGCGTACGAGCGGGCGGCACTTCTTGCCTACCCGCCGTCAGACTTTTACGGCCGTCTACTTGGGCGACGAGACGAAGTGGCGACGTCGTTGGGCCTCACATCGGGCGATGATTGGGCGTTCATCGCAATCACTGACCACAACGTCTGCGAATATGCCGAGCAATTGTCGGGATATGCATGGGAACGGCGAGCGGAAAGCCGCCTAATTATTTTCCCGGGGATTGAGCTTGACGTATCCTTCCCTGTGGACGGGCTTACAGATAGGGTGAAGGCGCATCTCCTCGTAATATTCGCGCCCTGCACAACAGCATCGGACATTCGCATCGCCCTCTCCACAGCATCCGGAACGGTCTGGAATGAGGGAGAGCACCTTAGTTTGCCAGCGCTGGCAGACTTCGTCCGGAAGGTTCGAATTCATACGAAATATCCGGCGATTTCCATTGCCGCACACATCGGGTCGAGCAAGGGCGTACAGAATGAGATGCGCAAGGGCATCCTTTCTCATTTAGACGTTGCGATCAGCCGAATGAAGGGCGAGTTGAGCAACGCCGACGTTATCGATAGAGGCGAATTGACGACACGCCTTGCGCAGCTGAAAGCGATGAAGGGAGACGACAACGCAATCGCACTGGAGGTATTGCGGTTGATCGGCGACTGTGGATTTGATGCGCTTCACGTCGGAGCGCGTGAGGACGAAGTGCATTATCGGCGTCTTCATCGGTTTTCACCTGCCATGGGGCGAGCTGCGCCTCTGGTCTGTTCGGACGCGCATTGCGTTTCTGAAGTGTTCACATGTACCGGGGGCGTACCGCACCTGAAGCTACCCGCGGTTTCTGCGGGCTTAACGCCCTCCCAGCTATTCTTTCAAGTCAGAGAACACGCCATGAGGTTCGGCGAAACCAGGCTGAGCTACGCCCCGCCCGGACGCGTCTCGAATTGGATTAGCGGGATAGAGATAGTTCGAGAGACGAAGGACGCTGCCGAATTCTGGCCCTTCGAAAAGTCAGCAACCGCCGGTGAAGCCGCGGGCGTAAGGTTCGTGCTACCGTTTTCGCGGAACCTGACCTGCCTTATCGGAGGTCGGGGCTCGGGCAAAAGCGCCTTGTTGGAGGCCGTGGCGTTTACCTCCCGCGCTTCCGACTTCGTGATGCCGAGTAATCGGTTAAAAGATCCCCCCGATTGGTACAAGCGCGCGAAAGCCACTCTTCAAGGCTGTCGCGTGACAGTTTGTTGGCAGTTCATGGGTGCCGGTGATCTTGACCACCTGCCGAAGCGGGCTCTTTTTGCCACTCGTTTCTTCGATGCTCAAGGGCAACACAGCGGCGTTGTGTACAGCGACTTGGAAAATAACGAACTCACCGGCAATCAGGTCCCCGTGAACGAGGTTCAGTTCTTCCGGGTTCATGACATCGAAACGGCGGCACATCCTGAAAAACTGCGTAATTTGTTCGACGAGATTTGCGGCCCAGATATCCGAGCTTTAGATGCGGAGATAGACCTAAAGACACAATCGCTCCGACGGCAGCGCGAGGGACTGCTGAAGATCGCGACAATGATCCAGAAACTTACTTATGCCGGGTCACCGCTGCTTGATCTCGCCAACAGAGCCTCACAGTTTCGAGCACTGAATAGCGAAGAAGTGCGGAACGATTACGAACAGATCGATCTGGCCGCGTCCGCCGAATCCATGGCACAGCAACTCGAGGTCCGGTGGGAACAGGCGCTCGAGGAAGCAGATGTGACCGGAGGTGCTGCCGCAATTGCTGCCTTCTTCTCGGAGGCAAAGGATCGTCTACGCAACGGTGACGCGGAAGGCGTACCGCGCGTCGCCGAATTGGATGAGATTTTCTTCGTCGTAGGCGACGGTGAGGCCTCCCGTGACTCTGCCGAGGTTCTCATTGCCGAGGAATTCAAAGGTCTCGCGTCTGAGATCGCGGCACTGGGCAGTGACCTCACCTACGCAATATCGAGAATCGCGGAACGCCACAAGAACGGACGTGAACTGCTCGCGAAGAAGGGTTTGCCCGTTGCGGGAACTGCACGAGAGACGAAAAAAAAGGCTTACGAGGAGTCCCTGACCGCACTGACCGAATACCGAGAGGCTGCAACGAAATGGGACGACGGCATCTCCGCAAGGCTCGTCCTGAGAACCGAACTCCTCGATCTGTGCAAACGACGATCGGAACTGCGCACACGAACAGCCCGTCGCATCACCGATCAACTTGCCCGTGACCTTGATGCCCAGATATTAGTGATCCAAGCAGATGCGCAGGCCGACGCGGACAATAGCGCCTTCACGAAGTGGCTACATGACAATCTGGCCCCGTCTGGCAACGTTTGGAAGTTCCGCGAACAGCGCATCGATGCCATGGTTCGCCGCGGCTTGTCACCAGATCGCTTACGCGATCTCCTACTTTCTAGGAACGGGGTAACCGCCTCCGCCCTCGTCGTCTCGGCGAGTGGTGCCGCTCAAGGAGAAGTGGATCTGACAACTGCCTCACGCGTCTTTGAAGGTTCAGTCGCACGACACCGCCTCCCACCAGAGATCTCGCCTCAAAAGGATACGGCTTCTGAAACTGAGGCCGTTCCCGAAGAAGTGCTGGCAGGGTTCTGGACCTTCGACAGCGAGAGTGACGGAACGCTTCGAGTAGCGAAGGTGCTCATTCTTGATGAGACGGTTTCGAATGACGTGCCCGTAATCAAGCTCAACGACCGACCGGTCGAAGCTGGTAGTAGCCTTCGCCCGTTGGAAACCTTATCGCCCGGCCAGCGTTGCAGTGCGATTCTGCCGATCCTGCTACTCAACGGGAGTTGCCCGCTGGTGATCGACCAGCCCGAGGATAATCTCGATAATCGCTTAATTCGCCAAGTCATTGTTAACATCCTCGCTAGCATCAAGCTGAGGCGACAGGTCATTGTGGCGACACATAATCCTAACTTGCCTGTGCTCGGCGACGTGGAGCGGGCGACAGTCCTGCGAGCAGTGCGTGACACGGAGTGCGAGATTCGTGCCGCAGGTGATTTAGGGGAGAGTGATGTTGTGCGCTATATTACTGACATCATGGAGGGCGGCCGCGAGGCGTTCCAGTATCGACAAACAATATATCAAGCTCATTGGACTCAATCAGTCGCAAACGCCACCTAAAGCTCATTTGGGACTGATCCAGATGACGAGCAAACTCGCCCCCGTTAGTTTCTGATTGCATGCAACGCATCAGGCATCCCACTACCCTGCCGCGCGCACCCCCCCTCCCACCCAAAACCAAAAACAATTTCCCCCAAAACCCCGCGAAAAACCCACATTCCACCCCCTATGCTGCGCCAACGAGGTCCCCGGCGCGCACCACCGCCAGTAACAGTGAGGCCCAACATGCGCACCGACAACCCGACCATCCCCCCTCGCGCCACGACCACCCCGCGCGCCAACACCTGCCATTCCCTGCCAAACCCCGCCAACGCGCCATCACTCGCAAAATGCGCAAAACGAACCCACCGCCCCCGGTGCCATCTTCACGCGAGCCACAACATCGCCCGCGCCTGCCAACCCCCGCCCCAGCGCGCGCGAGCATGCCTTCGCGCTCCAATCACAAAACGCGCAGAACGAACCCACCAACGTTCAACCGCCGCCCCCGCGCCAAACGGGACCACGCCGCGCCACAATCCCGCGCGCCCGCGCAAAAGGAAGCCACCCCGCCGCCTCCCTCCACCTCCTTGTCTTCCTGGCTACTTGGCTACGTGGCTGCTTGGCGTTTCTCCCCACCCCCACGCGCGCCGGCGCAAAACGAAGCCAACTCGATGCGACCAAATACGACCAAATGCGACATATACGCAAAACGCGAATTTTCACCCCCCCATCTTACCACCCCAACCCCCGCCTCCCCTGCCCTCAGTGCCTCCGTCGTTCAACGCTTCCCATTCGCCTTGTACAATCCCGCGCGAACTCATCTCCCAACTCTTCGAAAGGAACTACGCATGAGACTCCTCCCCTTCGCCCTCCCACTCTTAACCCTCACCTTCACCCTCTTCGCCGCCGAGCCCTTCGAAATCAAAGACAAACAAGAGTTCGCCCGCATCGTCCCCGCTAACGCCAAAATCGAAAAACTCGCCACCGACATGAAGTTCACCGAAGGCCCCGTCTGGTCCGACCAGGACGGCGGCTTCCTCCTCTTCTCCGACATCCCCTCGCATCACATCAATCGCTGGGACGCCAAAACCGGCCTCGCCGTCTACCGCGAACAATCCAACAACACCAACGGCAACTCCCGCGACGCAGAAGGCCGCCTCATCTCCTGCGAGCATCAGGCCCGCCGCGTCACGCGCACGGAAAAGGACGGCACGACGATCACCGTCCTCGCCGACAAGTTCGAAGGCAAACGCTTCAACTCCCCCAATGACGTCGTCGTGAAGTCCGACGGAACCATCTGGTTCACCGACCCGCCCTACGGCCTCCCCAAAGGTGAGCAAAAGGAGCTCGACAAAAACTACGTCTTCCGCCTCGACCCCAAAACCAACCAGATCAAACCCGTCATCACCGACTGCGACATGCCCAACGGCCTCGCCTTCTCCCCCGACGAGAAAAAGCTCTACGTCGCCGACTCCGGCAAGCCAAAACACATCCGCGTCTTCAACATCGCCGCCGACGGCGCAGTCACCGGCGGCGAAGTCTTCTGCAAGATCGACAATGGCGCCCCCGACGGCATCCGCGTTGACCCCGCCGGCCGTCTCTTCTCCAGCGCAAAGGACGGCGTCCAGATCTTCTCCGACAAAGGAGACCTGATCGGCAAGATCCTCCTCCCCGAATCCTGCGCCAACCTATGTTTCGGAGGAAAGGATAAGAACGAACTCTACATGACCGCCAGCAAATCCCTCTACCGCATCAAGCTCAACACGACCAGCCAAAGGTGAAACGTGTCAGATCCGAACCTTCACGCCCATCTCCCCCGCAGCCGAGGAAAGCTGCCCGTCCGTCTCCCCCACCAGGTAATAAACAACCCCCGCCCCGCGCCAGACGATCATCTCCGTCCCGTCCCCGCCATCCTTCGCCAGGTAAACTTTCCCCTCTTCCAACGCCAACTGCCCCCGGTCCAGTTGCACGAACAAACTGACAGCCCCGCCCACCCCGCTCGCCGGCTTGTACAACAAGTGCGCCGTCTTCCCCCCCGGCACAGCACAAGGCCCACAGCCAGCGAACTGATACCCAAGCTTCGAAAGATCCGGACACTTCGCATCATGCCCCAAATACCCGCGCAGCGAATCCGGCAACTCCGCAAGCGTTCGCGGAAACTGCGGCGCAAAGTGAGCCGCATGCTTCGCACAATTGATATGGACATGCGAAGTCGAAGCGACCCACGCCACCGGCACCACCGCGCTCCCCCGAACCACCTCCGCCCCCCGATTCACGCGCGACCAGACCGCGAACGATCCAATCCCAATGACAAGCACCGCCGCCGCCGCAAGCCGAAACCCAATCCGCCATCGCGCCGCCCCCGCATCTCGCGAAGGCTTCTCGACATCCGCCGCCCGTCCCGCCATTTCTTCCACGCGCCGCCTCAGTTCCGCCGGCACCGCCATCCCCTGCACAGCCCGCCGCCCCGCCTCGCGCAACTTGTTGTGCAATGCCACCTTACTGGCCGCCGCCGGGTCCACCGCCACATGCGCGCGAACCCGCTCCGCCGCGGCGGCATCCAGTTCGCCGTCCGCGTACGCCATCAACTCAAGTTCGCCCGGAACTTCGCTCATCATCTCCTAAACTCTCTCATCGGCCGCTTTCATCCGCCCCAGCGGATCTTTTGCCGTCATCGTGACCCAACTCACCGGCAAGGTCCGCTAATTGTTCCAGCAACATCGTCCGAGCCCGGAAAAGCCGGCTCATCACCGTCCCAATCGGCATCTCCAGCACCCCCGCAATTTCCCGGTATTTCAGCCCCTCGATCGCCGAAAGCAGGAACACCGTTCGATACGTCAGCGGGAGCTCTTCGATCGCGCTCTTTAATCGTTCGTCCACCTGCTCCCAATCCAAATCCGCCAGCGCCTGCCCGGCGAGATCCGCGTCCTCCTCCCGCCGCTCCGCAAACTCCTCAGCCATCTCCGACGCCACCGGTTCCAACCGCGCCCGCTTTATTCGTGTCAAAAACGCGTTGTGCAAGATCCGCAGCAGCCACGGCCGCACCCCCATCTCCCCCAGCTTAAACGAGTCTTCAGCCTTGAAGGCGCGGAGGAAAGTTTCCTGCACCAGATCGTCAGCATCCGCCCCGTTGGACGTCCAATGAAGCGCCATGCGATAAACCGCCGGAAGTTCGGCAATTGCCAAGTCGCGGAAGTTTTTGCGGTCGATGGCCATCGTCGCGCCCGCGACGACGATACCGGATGGTTCATTGGCTCACAACGCGCGGCCGCAACAGGTAATACCCCACGGCGAGCAAGCCAGTCAAAGGCACGACGACGATCGACAACCACCGGACTAAGCCGTTCAATGCAGCACCTGTAGGGGAAGAGGCGTCCTTGGCCGGCATTTCCCAGTTGGTCCGCCGAGGCGGCAGCGCGGGCGACTTCAATTCCTGCTGCAGTATTTTCAAGTCCGCCCCGTCGACTGCCATCTGCGCGACCTTCCGCGAATGCGGCCCAAGTCGAATCGGGATCTCGGCGGTGAGCAGTCCGCGCGCCACGCGCGTGCGCAAGCCGGCATTCGGGTCAACGATAAGGGTGCGTTCGAACGCGCCGACCGCCACCACGTCCTGCAGGCCCCAGGCGGTTCGAGCACCGGCGGCATTGAAACCGCGATCACGATCGCCCGGCTCGCGCGGCAAGGTCAGCGCGCGCGGGAGCGGCGCCGATGACGCCAGCGTGAGAAGCCGCCAGGCGCGTGCGGAGACGGCAGCGTCGCTGGAAAGCGCCTCACTCGCCCACTTCTCAAATTTCGCCGGCCCGCACCGGCAAAGGGCACTGGCGACCGCGAAACGCACCGCTGACGGCGGCTCGGTGTTCAGCCCCGGAATCTTCAGCATCCGCTCAATGTCGGCCTCCTGCGGCACATTTCCCATTTCAAAGCGCCTGAGCCATTCCCCATCGTCCGAACTGCTCAACCGCCTTCCCTCGACGTTGTTATATGCATCCCGCGCCGCTTGCCGCGCCGCGTCCGCGCGCGTGGCGGCTGAAGTGGGCCGGGTCGTCTGTGCGACCGCCGGCCGCACGACGAGAAAGACCATGATCGCCACCGCCACGGCCAGGCCGCGTGGTTTGACTAAGACCGAGGCGACGCAAATCACCGCCGCGACCGCACAAAGCGCCGTCCAAATGCCGTGCTCGATCGCCCCACCGTCGCGCGATATCAACAAGAGATGCCCGATTGCCGCCAGTGCTGCCAGACCTGCAATGACCGCCGCCGTGACGCGCCCGGCACGTCCGCGCACCCAGGCCACCGCGGGCCACATGCGGCTTCGCAACTGCGGCGAGATCGGCTCGATCCCGCCTCCCAACTCCGCGTACCACGCCCGCACCTTCGGCGCCCGCAGGGCATAGAGCAGGCCGATCGGGTAGAGCAACGACAGGAACACGCCGACGATCGTCGATACCCGCATCGTGTTGGCGTCGAGCATCGTCGAGAGATCCGCTGCCGTCCCCGGACGCGGCGGCTGCGGATCGCTCGGCAGTTCGGAAATAAAGCGTTGCGCCAAAATGATCCCCATTATGATCGCGGCGAATCTCAGCCACGCGTAAAGCACGTGCCGGCCCGCCGCGCGCGGCGAATCGCCGAAGACGGTAATCCCGCAGAAGATCAGGAAGACCGAAAGCAACAATTCCACGATCGTCCCGCCGATCAGCAGCCATCCTGTGGACGTTCGAAAGCCGGGGCCCGATCGCGCGTTGGGAACCGTGGCCGCGGCCAGACCGGTGCGCTCATCGCGCCCGCGGGTATCGGCGATCATGCGTCCGTCGGCAAGGATCCAGAGGTTGGCGTTGTAGATCAGCGTCGTGCCGGCGATTCGCGCGGCCCCGCCCGGATCGGGTGGCGGCCAGGCCGGATAACCGATCGGGCTGCGCCGCTGCGGCAACTGCGCCAGACGATGCTGCGCCAGCGCCGCGGCCTGCATGGCATTGAAGGATGGACCCAGGCGCGCGTGCAATTCGTCCAGTTCGTCCGCTACCGTGGCGGCGCTCCGCCATCGGCGGCCGGTTTGTACGTCCCTCACCCCGTCGTCCTCGACGCGTATTTCACCCCCCTGCCCCGCCCCTGAAGGGATGAAACGCGCCAGGGCATCATCGAGCAGGACGACGCCGGTCGTCGTGCGGAAGTAGTGCGTGCCAGATTCACGCAGCCCATCTGCCCCGGCCGGCAATTGCCCAGCCCGCGTCACCTGGTCATGCACCGTAGCCATGTTCAGCGGCGCCGGCGCAGCAATCACGCGCCGGCCGCACTCCGCCAGCAGTCGGCGGAACATGATCTGGCGATCGGCCGACAGTTGCTGCGATCCGCCCAACATCGCGTTCGCCCCGGTGATCACGATGAGCGCATCTGCACGGCCGAGCCCATCCACCGCCGCCAGATCGCCTCCATAGGGCGCGAATTGCGGCGGGGCGGGCAATGGCGCAACGACCCGCGCGAGCGATCGAGGCGCGTTCGCGTTTCCGAAATAGATATGTACAACCGGCAGAATCGAGATCAGTTCCATCACCGCGCCCAGCGAACCGAGCACGATGCTTAGCACCCCGATCGCGTTCAGCAGCCCCGGGCGCTTTCGCTCTGGGACAACCGATCCGAGCCACCCTTGTTGCGGCGGTACGGCGATTACCCGCCGCGGCGCCAGCCTGGCGAGCGGCACGACCGCCGGATCGTCAGCGGGCGATGAGTCTGACCCGGGCAGGGGAGCGAGCGGAATCGGCTCATTGTCGCCGGGATTGCCGCGGCGACGTTGTGGTAATGGCGGTGGTGTTGGCATAAACGACTTGATGCCGAGGTCGCCGCCTTAACGGTGTTCGTATTTTCGCCACGATGCGACCGCGCCCTCCGCCGGCGCGGGATCGGTGCCCAGTTCGCTCTTCAGGTCTCCCTGTCGATCGAGGATGACGAGCTTCCATTTGCCGCCTGCGTCCTTGACGTTTGCGAGCATGTCGCCGCCTTCGGTCCAGTCGCAGAAGTAAGCGCCGGCGTACTGGCTGCCCAAGAGGTTGGGCTGGATCGTCGACAGGTCCTTGCAGTGCTTGAAGGCGAGGTACGGGCGTCCGTTGCGGAAGATCGTCCAGCCGACGAACTCGCCGAGCGGGTCCACGCGCGGCGAGACTTGGGACTGGGGTTGGGAACTGCCGCCGCGCGGCTCGAGCCAGACGGTGCGGCCGGGCGTGAGGTCGGCACGGAAGAACGAGATGACATCCGCGCGCTTTACCGGGTCGAAGAGCATGCCGATGAACGGCCCGGGCGACTGCACCGGCGCCGGGCAGATGAATTCGAACTGGAATGCGCGATTGTCGATCACCTGCTGTACGCCGTCGTCTACGCGCACGATCGACGGGTTCCACGGCCCGTTCGACTGGAGATAACGGCTCGAATCGAGCCACCCGACGAAGTTCTCGCTTACGGTGGTCCAAGTGGTCGTGCGGCCGCTGACCGGCTCCTGCAGCGTCGCGAGGTATTCGCCGGTAAAGCGCCCGGGCTTGGTAAATCCGATCATCTGTCCCGAGGGCGCCCAAACGGGCGGCGAGTGACAGACGGGGCATTTGCTGGTGGCGAACTTCGCCATCACCAGGTCCGACCTGCCGGACGAATCGGTCAGGTGCACGGCGCTGTCGTTGCCGGTGTAGACGATGGGAGAGGCGAGCACCATCGCCGACCGCCGGGCCTTGCGGATCGCGGGCAGCAGGAGCGCGATGAGCACGCCGATGATGCCGATCACCACCAGTAGTTCGACCAGCGTGAATCCCCGCCAGCGCCGTTGAAGGCGACGCAAACTCGACGTGTCCATACCTTCTCCCAACTGTTCGCTTCCCAGGCGAAGGATGCGGGGGAGAACCGCGATCGGAGCGAATACGACACTCGGAGCGGCCCGACCTTCCGTACCCCACAACGGTCTAAGACGTGGGCAGACCGGAGCAGCATAAACTGCGGGGCATCAGGCGGCAAGGATATGTCAGGCCTTTTTACACCCTCGACGCACGGTGGGCTCCGCCCCCGCTGTCCCCTCGCGTCGCCCCCTGCTATAGTTGGCTATTCGACGTCCCATCAGCCGAACAGGAGTTGCCCAAATGCCGCGCATGACCATGACCGAAAAGATCCTCGCCAAGCACGCTCAGAAAGCTGCTGTCGCGCCCGGTGAGAACATATGGGTGGATGTCGACGTGCTGATGACCCACGACGTCTGCGGGCCGGGGACGATCGGTGTGTTCCACGAGAATTTCGGCCGCGATGCGAAGGTGTGGAATCCGGACAAGGTGGTGGTGATCCCGGACCATTACATCTTCACTAAAGAACAGATTTGTCATCGAAATATCCAGATTTTGCGCGATTTTGTGAAAGAACAAGGGCTTAAGTATTACTACGACCCTGAATTCGTCACGATGGATGAGGGGATGCCCAATCCGTACAAGGATCCGACCAAGACGAATTACAAGGGCGTGTGTCACAAGGCGCTGCCTGAAGAAGGGCACGTTCGGCCGGGCGAAATCTTGCTCGGAACGGATAGCCATACCTGCACGGCAGGCGCTTTTGGCCAGTTTGCCACCGGCATCGGCAATACGGATGCGGGCTTTGTGCTGGGCACGGGCAAGCTCTGGCTGAAGGTTCCGCCGACGATGAAATTCATGTTCCATGGGCAGATCCCGCCGTACCTCACCGCCAAGGAT
>JAQGHM010000040.1 GCA_028291615.1 Phycisphaerales bacterium
CCGGTGCAATTTAACTGCTTGTCCGGGGTGCGATCGGAGTGGTAGATGACGTCCTGCACGGTGCAGAAGCGGCCGCCGACGAAGATGCCGCTGTCGCAGTGATCAATGATGATGTTGCGCACCCAGCAGTCGGCGACGTCGGTGAGGGCGATGGCGTTGTGACCGAGTTCGGTGAAGTGGCCGGTGTAGGGGATGTTGGGGAACTCGAAGCGCAGGCCTTCGATTCCGACTTCTTTTACCGTCGGCTCGAAGAGGAGGATGCGGGGCCGCCAGCGGAGATTGACGTCGAAGCGGAGGGGGCGGTCGATGGAGATTCGGTCACCATTGATGGAGAGGATGCGCGTAACAAGGGATGCGCGGGTTCTGCCTTTGAGCTGCTTGAGGGGGCCGGGGTCGTTTGCGTAGAGGTAGGTGGCGAGGGTGTTCTGGGGATCGTCGTCCTGGCGGATTTCGATTTCCTGGGCGACCTTGAGGGACTTGGCTGAGGAGAGGGTGAGGGAGGTGTCGCCGCGCTTTGCGGGGGCGGTGATTTTGGCGAGGTCGGCGTTGGAGTAGTCGCCGCGAATCCAGATGAAACCGCCGGACCAGGAGTAGCTGGAGGTGGGCTCGCCGGTGGTGGTGTTGCCCATGTTGGGGCGGACGTCGTTGAGGAACTTGGGAAAGTAGAGGGTGGTTTTGGCGGGGCCTGCGCCGCGGAGGAGGAGGTTGGGTTTGCGGATGTCGAGGATGTCGGTGATGAGGTAGCGGCCGGGCGGGATGTCGATTGCGCCGCTAGCGGTTTGTTCGATGGCTTTGCGGAAGGCGGCGGTGTCGTCGTGTTTGCCGTCGCCTGTGGCGCCGAAGTCGCGGACGTTGGCGCGGGCGGGGAGGTCGGCGGGGAGGGGGGCTTCGCCGCGGTGGTAGCCGGCGAAGGAGAAATCGGGGAGGCGGCTGGTGGGGGTCCAGGATTCGCCGGATTTGCCCCAGAGGGCGGAGGGGGTTTGGGCGGAAACTCTATGCGCGGTGCACGCGAGGATGATCGCAATCGTGAGCGAGCGTAAATGCAATCGCATGGGGAGATTCATTTACTTTGCCGGCGTCGGTTCGGCGGCCGCGCCGCCGGGTGGGACGAGGAACGTTCGTTCGCGGGGATCTTTGGGGTCGTCCACGCGCGGATAATCGCGCCATAGCCAGCGGAGCATTTCGGGCATGATTGCGCCGCCCTGCTTGTTGGAGTGGGTGCCGATGCCCCAGGTGTAGTTCAGGTCGTACTTTTTCTCGGTCAGCGCTTGGGCCATCTTGATGTTCTGGGCGTGCCAGTCGCGATTGGGATCGTATTTGGCATCGGGGCCATTTCCGCGGACGCCGCGGTTGTCGTTCAGGCCGTCCTGGAGGAAGACGCGGATGGGTTTGGGGTCGGCCTTGAGGATGAGGTCGGGGTAGACGTGGCCGCCCATGATGTTGGTGAAGCTGCCGATCGTGCTGATGACTTTGCGGAACTGGTCGGGGCGCTGCCAGGCGACGGTGAAGGCGCAGATCGCGCCCGAGCTTGCGCCGGCGATGGCGCGGTCGTCGGGGTTGTCGGAGATGTTGTAGGATTTCTTTAACTCGGGGAGGAGCTCATCGATGATGAGCTTTGCGTATTTGTCGTCGAGCGCGTTGTATTCGACGCGGCGGTTGTTGGTGCCGTCGCCCCAGTCGCTGTCGGTGGCTTCCTTTTGGTCGGGGGTGCGGCCGGGGTTGATGAAGACGGCGATGGTGACGGGCATCTCGCGGCGGTAGATCAGGTTATCGAAGACGATGGGGATGCGGTATTGGCCGGTCGGGTTCACGAAGAAGTGGCCATCCTGAAAGATCATCAGGCATGCGGGTTTTGCGGGGTCGTACTGGGCGGGGGTGTAGACCCAGTAGTTGCGGGTGGTGTTGGGGTAGACCTTGCTGGGGAGGGTGAGGGGGCCGGCGACTTTGCCCTGGGGGATGTTGGGCTGGACGTTGGAATCAGGGCCTAGTTTGTAGATGTCGTCGGTGGGGGCGGCGGAGGCGTTCAATACGTTGAAGAGCAGAAAGATTGCGCAGGCGAGATGGTTTCTCATCCGACTGACTTTACCAAGGGCGTGGTTTGGTTCAATCGGATTTGAAGGCGCAGCGCGCGACTGTGCCGGTGGAGAGGGCGCGGCCATTTGATGCATTGAGGCGAAGTTCTTTCGCGTCGATCTTGAAGTTTGTGAAATTGGTCTTGGCGCGGAGGATGCCGGTCAGAAGGCGGTGGAAGCTTTCGGGCGTGTCGTGCTGGGCGTACCCGTTGAGGATGATGAAGGCTGGGTTGTACGAGAGGAGTTGGCAGCAGTCTTCGAGTAGCGGCGCGAGATCGCGTTCCACTCGCCAGGCTTTGCCGGTGGGGGAATGTCCGAAGGCGGGCGGGTCGAGGATGATGGCGTCGTATTTTTTGCCGCGACGCTGCTCGCGGGCGACGAAGGCGGGGGCGTCGTCGAGGATCCAGCGGATTCGATCGGCGGGGAGCGCGTTGAGTGCGGCGTTGTCCTTTGCCCAGGCGATGGCGGGCTTGGAGGCGTCTACGTGGGTGACGAAGTGGGCATCTTTCGCCAATGCCACGGTGGCGCCGCCGGTGTAGGCGAAGAGGTTGAGGACGGCCAACGGGCGGGCGCCTTGTCGCGCGCGGGCGCGGGCCCAATTCCAGTTTTCCTGCTGTTCGGGGAAGACGCCGGTGTGCTTGTAGGGGGCGAGGCGGACGATGAGACGGAGATCCTTAAATGCGATGGGCCATTCCTTGGGCATCGGCGTTAGGGAGGCCCAGGTTCCCTTGCCCTTTTCGCCCTGGTAAATCGCGTCGGCGGTTTTCCACAATGCTGTGTTGGTGGGCGTGCCGGTGGCAGCGGGATCGGGGCGGATCAGTCGAAACTGCCCCCATTGTTCGAGCCGCTTGCCGTTGCCGAAGTCGAGAAGGGTGTAGGTGTCCTGAGGGATCATGCGTTAGCGCGTGATGATAGCGGAATCGGCGGCGTCATACGCGCTGAGGCGCGGGGGCAATGTCGCGGTGGGGCGCTTCGGCGTTGCTGGATGTGGGAGCGATCGCGTCGCCGCCGCTGGTGGGGAGCAGCACGCGCACAGTGAACTTGCCGCCGACCTCGGAGCTTACTGAGATTTCTCCAGCCAAGATCGCGAGCAACTCGCGGCAGAGGGAGAGGCCCAGGCCGCAGTGGAGGCCGGTGTGGCGGCGCGCGGGGTCGCCCTGCCAGAAGCGGTCGAATGCCCGCTTGGCCTGCGCGTCGGTCAGGAGGCTGCCACTGTTGGAGACGCAGAGTTCGACCGAGGTGGGATCGATCGCTCGTCCTTCGACACGCAGCCAGCCGCCGGTGTTGGCGTGATCCACCGCGTTATCGAGCAGGTTGTTGATGACCATTCGCAACTTTTCGGCGTCGGTTTGAATCAACAAGCCCGGTTCGATGTCAAAGGTCGAGGTCATTTCTTTCGCGGCGGCGGCGGCTTCATAGGAGCACCAGCAATCGCGCACCAGCGCCGCGAGGGGCACGGCGGCGATCGAGACGGGGAGTTGGCCGGCGTCGGCGCGGGCGATCATCATCAGGCTGTCAACCATCGCGTGCATGCCGCGGACGATGCCCTGGCATTTGTCGAGCGTGCGCTCGTATTCGTCGGGGGTGCGCCGCCGGGTGGTGCAGACGTCGAGAAGCATGCCGATGCCGGCCAGGGGCGTGCGCAACTCGTGGGCGACATCGGCGGTGAAGCGTCGCTCGCGGGTCATGGCTGATTCGAGGCGGTCCAGCAGCTCATTGAGACGCAGGGCGACGACGGTGAGTTCAGGCGGCGCGTCGGATAGCTCGACGCGCTCGCTGAGGTTGTCCTTGCCGATCGTCGCGATGCGTCCAGCGAGCAGTCCCAGCGGGCGAAGCCCATGCCGCACGACCAGGAGCATCGCGCCCGCCGCCCCGAGGGTCGCGGTGGCAATTACGCCGGTCAGCAGTGCGAGAAGGCGGAGGAGCTTGCGATCGAGGTCCTTGGTGTGCCTGGCGACGGCGACGGTGGCGACGTGCGTGCCGGGGGTGATTTTGCCCGGCGGGTCTTCGATCGAGGGGATGAAGCTGAGCGTGGTCTGCCGGCCGGGCTGGCCGTCGGGGAGGATGACGGCGGTGGTGATGGAGGTCCCGACGGGTGGCGTCAGATGGGCGAGCGACTTGCCGGCGAGAGAATCGGAGGCGGCGATGAGGCGATTGCCGTCGACCCAGGTGGTGAAGTAATCCGGGGTTTTTCGCTTCTGCGTGTAGTCGATGAGGCCGTGGACTTCGGGCTCCATCCGCACGGTGACGCCTACCTGCTCGGTCAGCGCGGCCAGCGCCTCGGCCGATGATTTGAGCCCCATGTCGAACTCGGCGAACAGCGACGCGCGGACGAAGAAATAGAGCAGCAGGCCCGCACTCAGCAGGATGACCGCGGTCGCCAGCGATGTGCCCAGGAACAACCTGGCGCGAAGCGTGGTGGGGCGGAGTTTCATCGTCTGTCGCTCAAGGTTCCCCGCCCAGGACGTATCCATGACCTCGACGGGTGTGGATCAACTTCGCCAAGCCGGGACCGTCGAGCTTGCGGCGGATGTGGCCGATCGTCACGTCGACCACGTTGCTTTCGGCATCGGAATTGAATTCGTAGGCGTGTTCCCAGATTTCGCCGCGGGTGACCAGTTCGCCGTGGCGCATGGCGAGGTAATGGAGTAAGACGTACTCCTTGGGCGTCAGGTCGATGCGCCTGTTGCATCGCCGCACCGTGCGGGTGGTGGTGTCGATCTCGAGGTCGCCGACAATGACCAGCGGGTCTTTGGTGGTGTAGCGGCGCCGTACCAAGGCGCGAACGCGGGCGAGCAGTTCCTTGAAGGCGAACGGTTTGACGAGGTAATCGTCGGCGCCAAGGTCGAGGCCGGTGACGCGGTCTTGCGTGGTATCCTTGGCCGTCAGGATCAGCACGTGCGATTTGCCGCCCGCTTTGCGCAGGCGCTTTAAAAGGGTGAGCCCATCCACTCCGGGCAGCATCAGGTCGAGGACGATGACGTCGTAATCGTTGGAGGTGGCGTACCACAAACCGGCGTCACCGTCGGCCGCCACGTCGACTGCAAAGCCTGCCTCGCGCAGTCCTTGCGTCAATGCTTCTCGCACGGGCTCATAGTCTTCTACAACTAATAGGCGCATATCGGCGGTCCCAAGTTTCAAGCGCCACGATAACCGCAAAGGGATGATGAATCGATGAAGGGGGTGGGTGGAAACATCCTTCGATGTGCTCGTGATACTACCACTGTATGTGCCACGGCTTGTAGGATATCGGTAGAACACTTTCATCTTTCGTTCATGCACCGCCATTTCAGCTCGCTTAACATGCCCGAGTTCAAGCCGCTCGTCCGTGGGTGTGTCCGCGAGAGTTCTCACCGATGAACCAGACCCGCCATCTTCTCAGCCCGCGCCCGCTGCTGCCGCGGCGGTTATCGATCGTCATCCCCGTGTTTAACGAGGCTGCTGCGCTGCCGGAGTTGCGCACTCGTCTGACGGGATTCCTGGAGACGATCGAGTGTGGAGAGGTCGAATTGCTGTTCGTTAATGACGGCAGCGCCGACGCCAGCCTTGAGATTCTGGGTGAATGGGCCAACACGGACCCGCGCGTGAATGTGCTCTGCCTGGCGCGAAACTTCGGTCATCAGGCCGCGGTTACCGCGGGCCTTGACGAGGCAAATGGCGACGCGGTGATCGTCATGGACGCCGATCTTCAGGACCCGCCGGAGGTCATCCCGCGGATGATCGACAAGTATCGTGAGGGGTACGACGTCGTTTACGGGCGGCGGTCGTCGCGCACGGGCGAGACGCGCTTCAAGCGCTTTACGGCCTGGGCGTTTTACCGCTGCATGCGGACGCTGGTGCATCGCGACCTGCCGGCGGACGTCGGCGACTTCCGCCTGATCTCGCGCGAGTGTTTGGACGCGCTGAAGTCGATGAGGGAGACCCACCGCTTCCTGCGCGGCATGCTGGCGTGGGTCGGCTTTCCACAGGCGGCCGTGGAATTTGAGCGTGCGCCGAGGTGTGCGGGGCGGACGAACTATTCGGTGCGGAAGATGGCGGCGTTCGCGTGGACGGCGGCAATTTCGTTCTCGCCGATCCCGTTGCGGGTCAGCTTGATCGCGGGCGTCGGGCTGGCGCTGTTTGGCGTTGGCGACGGCGTTTACGCCATCGTCCGCCAGCTCCAGAATCGCACGGTTCCCGGTTGGACGTCGATCATGGTCATGCTGTGTCTCATCGGCGGCGGGGTGCTGCTGAGCATCGGCATCCTGGGCGAGTACGTCGGGCGGATTTTTGAAGAAGTGAAAGGGAGGCCGCTGTACGTGGTCAGCCGGCGCCTGCATTCCGAAAAGGGAGCGCAGCCGGTGGCGCGACCCGCGCTGATGCTGAGCGTGGATGATTCTCCGTCGCGCGGCGCGGCGGCAACGGCAACGGCAACGGGCGAGCGCCGATTTGGAGCCGCGTCGTGACTGTATTGTCGTCCCGTAGTGCCACGGCGGAAGCGCCTCCGACATTTATGACGTGGGCGACCTGGCCCGCTGCGGTTGTGCTAATTATCGCCGTGCTGGTCGTCCGATTGGTCTACCTGATCTGGCTTTCACCTTACGAATTGGCGGGTGACGAGGCGTACTACTGGGAGTGCGCCCGGCACCTGAGCCTTTGTTATTCGGAGAAGGGGCCGGGGCTGGCGTGGCTTATCGCGGGGTGCTGCCGGGTGCTGGGGGACAGCGAATGGGTGGTTCGACTGCCGGTCGCGCTGTCATCGGCGGCCGCGGCGTGGGTGGTGGGGCGGCTGGCGATTTCCACCGCCGGCGGTGATGAGCGGGTCGGTTTCCTCGCCGTCTTGCTCTTTGTCTGCATTCCGGCGTTTCAGGCCAACGCGCAAATCTCCACGCAGGATGGGCCGACGATCTTGTTCTGGGCGCTGCTGACCGCCTGCGGGCTTCGCTGGGTGCGGCGGTGGCACGCCCACCAACTCCGTTTGCATGACTCGCTGCTGCTGGCATTCCTGCTTGGAGTGGCGTTTCTCTTCAAGCAGTCGGCGCTGCTGTTCCTCGCCGGGCCTGCTCTCTATGTCCTATTCCAATGGCGGCGGCTGCCCTGGTCGGCGCGACTTGTCGGCCATGCCCTGGCGGCGTTGCTCCTCTTTGTGATCACCATCAGCCCGATGATCATCTGGAACCAGCAGCACGGCTGGCCAACGCTCTCGCACACGCTGGGTCACCTCGGCGCGCCCGGCGGTGACCATGACTCGGGCAAGGATGACCATTTCAGCATCCTTTGGCCGCTCGGGTTGATCGGCGCGCAGCTTGGGGCGGTGGGCATTCCCGCGCTGCTCGCGATGGGCCTCGCCTGCGCGTGGGCATGGCGCACGCGACATGCGGACCCGCAGCGCTGGCCGGCGCATTTGTGGCTGATCTGCTGCTCGGTGCCGGCCGTCGGATTTTTCGTCGCGCTCAGTTTCGTCAAGCCGGTGCTTGGGGGTTGGCCGTTTCCGTCTTACGTTCCGCTGGTGGCGCTGGTGGCCGCACCGGCGCTGGTTGAGATGCGACGGGCGTGGGAACGGGTGGGCACCTACCGGTTGGCTGGCCATGCTTCTGCCGGTACGTCGGCAGCGCCGCAGCGGAGTGCGATGCGCTTGGCCTTCCGAGCCGCGATCATTTACGGCGTGGGCGGCTGGCTCGTTTTGAGCTTTCCGAATGTCTTGCCGAAACTTCCGGTCGTCGGGCCGAAGTTTGAAAAGTCGGTGATGAAGCGGATCTCCGGGCATCGTCAGAAGGCCGCCGCGTTGCAAGCCATCATTGATGCCACGCACGACGACACGGGCCGGCCGCCACTGATCATCACGCGCTATTACATGGACGCCGCGCTCGACGCATTTTACCTGCCCGGGCATCCGAGCGTGTTTAACGCGGGCACGATGACGGGGCAGCGCGCCACTTCCTACGACTTCTGGCCTTCGAACGATCTTTCGTCTCCCTCCCTGGTCGGTCGCACGGCCGTCCTTGACGGTTACTCGCCCACGCACCCCTGGGACCACGTCCTGCGCTTCGACTCGATTACGCCCGTCCCGGGCACCAAGGTTTTCCAAGCCCACGGCTACCGGGGCGTCGCCAGATAAGTTTGCTATCTCACATATGTCAGAGTGCAAAGTTTGCAGTCGAACCAACAGAATTCGACTGCGACGCTAATCTGCCTACCCGCGTCATCAAACTTGGGCGCCAAGCGGGGAGGAAAGGTAATCGCAATGCGTGGCACGAATCTGCTCAGATCAAAAGCGTCAAGTCGTTTGCGCGGCGGCCAGATACTGGCCAAATGTATCGAACCGCTGGAATCCCGCTTGCTCATGTCGGGGAGCATCCAGGTAACGGTTGTAAACGACCTGAACGCCGACGGCGCAAAGGATGCCTTCGAGCCGGGGCTCGCGGGGTGGACGGTTTTCATCGACAGCGACAGGGACGGCGTGCTCGATCCTTCGGAGACATCCCTGTTGACCGACGCCAATGGACAAGCCGTGTTCACCGGGTTGGCCAATGGTAAGACCGACGTCCGCGAGATCTTGCCGAGCGGGTGGTCGCCGTCGCCGGGACTCACCGACTTGCTCAGGGTCAATGTCAGCAACAATCAGACGACGCCGGCGATCTTCCTGAACACCACCGGACTTCCCACGACCGGCAGCGCGGGCGGAACGGTTTGGAACGACATCAACGGGGACGGGATCCGCCAAGCCGGAGATGTCGGCATCCCGGGTTGGACCGTCTTCATCGATCTCAACACCAACCGCGTGCGCGACGCGGGCGAACCGTTCGCCACCACCGACGCAAACGGCGTCTACAACATTCCAAATCTTGCGCCCGGCACCTATAAGGTGCGCGACATTACCCCCAGTGGCTGGGACGCGACCGTCGGTTTCGACGGCCAAAGCGCTGCCAACGTCGTCGCCGGCAAGACGGCGGTCAATGATTTTGGCAACTTCAACGTTGCGAGCATCGGCTCGATCCAGGGGACGGTCTGGAACGACGTGAACGCCGACGGGTTCCGCGCCTCAAGCGACGTGGGCATGAGCGGCTGGACGGTCTTTCTCGACCTCGATCTCAACGGCTCCCTCGGCGCGGGTGAACCCTCCACCGTGACCGACGCTGGCGGCAATTACGCCTTCCCGTCGGTCGTCGTCGGCAACTACCGCGTGGCGGAAGTCCTTCAACCGGGATGGAACACGTCGCCCGGACATCCGGTCAGCCAGAACATCACCGTCGTCAACGAAGGGCTGGCGCACACGGACTTTGCCAACTTCACGCCGACGCTGGGGGCGATCAGCGGCAAGGTCTGGAACGACCTGAATGGCGACGGCATCCTGGGCGCCGCTGAGCCGGGCCTTGCGGGTTGGACGGTCTTTATCGATCAGAATTCCGATGGCGCCGCCAACGCCGGCGAACCGACCGCCGTCACGGACGCGAGCGGCAACTACACGATCGCCAGCGTTCCCGTCGGCTCGAACCTCCTCCGCGAACTTGCGCCGGTCGGCTGGAGCGCCACCGCGCCCGGCACCGGGATGCAGCTCGTCAACGTGCCCAACGGCACGACCGTTCCCAGCGTCAACTTCGGCAACAAGCAGCGGACCGACGGCGCGATCAGCGGCATCGTCTTCTTCGACGCCAACCACAACGGCGTGCGCGACGCGGCCGAGCATGGGCTGGCGGGCATCGCCGTCTACCTCGACACCAACGACAACGGCGCGCAGGACGCCGGCGAGCCGACGACCGTCAGCTCGACCGATCTCTTCTACACGCCCGCCATCGACGAAACCGGCGCCTATTCCTTCTCGCACCTGGCGACGGGAACGTTCCACGTGCGCGAGGTTCTGCCCGCAGTGCTCAGCGGCACGCCGGACGCCGCCCGCGTGCAAAACGTTGATCTCGCGCCGGGCGAAGACCGCCGCAACGTCAACTTCGCCGACGTCTTCCGCGCCAACGAAATTCATGGAATGATCTTCGACGACGTGAACAAGAACGGCGTCCGCGATGCGGGCGAAGCGGGCATCGGCGGCGTCTGGGTTTACCTCGATCTCAATCGCAACAACGTCCGCGAATCGGCCGAGCCCAAGACGATCACCGCCGCCGACGGCAGCTACTCGTTCGCCACCGATCTCGCTCCCGGTTCTTACGTCATCCGCGAACTCCGCCATTCCGGACGGGAGCACTCTTACCCCGTCACCCCGACGGGCGGCATCCTCTGGCCCAGCGGCGTCAGTCATCCTGCAGTGGGCAACGTGAGCCCCACCAGCATCACCACCTCGCTGGCTGAAGGACAAGTCGAGCACGACACGGTCAGCCTCACGCTCCCGGGCAGCGGCTCGATCAGCAACATGGTCGATGTCTTCCTCCTCTTCGACGATACCGGCAGCTTCACCGCCAACAGCCCGATCGTGCGGGCCGCGTTTCCGCAAATCATCAGCGCGTTGCAGACGGCGATGCCGTCGGTCGATTTCGGATTTGGCGTTGGACGCTTTGAGGAATATGCGAACTTCGCCGCCGAATTCGCCACCGGCCGGCCGTTCATCCTCAATCAGCCGATCATCGGCCAGAGCACGCCCGGCTTTGCCACCTCCATCCAGGCGGCGCTGGACCGCACCGCGCCCGGTTACGGCGGCGACCAACCCGAGACCGACATCGAAGCGCTCTACCAGGTTGCCACCGGCCGGGGGTTCGACGGCAACAACAACGGCACCACCTCCGACAGCGGCGCGGCGGGGCAGGTCTCGACGCAGCTTACCCCCGGAAATAGCGGCGACGTGCCGTCCTTCTCCTCCTTCACCGTTGACGCGAGCGGCAACGTGCTGCCCGCCGCGGGGAGCGTTGGGGGCGCTGGGTTCCGCGCCGGCGCGCTGCCGATCATCCTCGTTGCTACCGACACCGGTTTTGCGTTCCAGCCCGGCCCGGGGACGACCATCACGGGCCTGAGCGGCAAGACGCTGCCGCTTTCGGCTTTCACGCAGACTTCCCGTCCGACTACGCCGTTCGGTTCGGGCGCGACCATCCAGGACACCGTCACCGCGCTCAATGCGCTGGGCGCGCTGGTCATCGGTCTGGGCACCAACGGCGGCGCAACCATCGACCCGCGCCAGGGCCTCGAAGCCCTCGCCACCATCACCGGCGCGACCAACCAGTCGCTCACGACCATCCCCAATGGCACGCTCGACCCGATCGCGCCGGGCGACCCGTTCTACTTCCAGATCAGCTCCGGATTCGGCGCCAGCGTCGCCAACGGCATTGTTGCGGCAATCCAGAATGCGGCGTCCAACGTCGCGGTCAACCTCGCATTGAAGGCGTCGGATCCGAGCGTTCACATCGTCTCCACGCCCGGCGTCATCAATGGCCTGAGCGCCGGCCAGACCGGCACGTTCGACGTCACCTTCACCGGCGACGGTCGCCCGCACCGGTTTGATCTCCAGTTCGTCCGTCAGGGTACCGACGTCGTTCTCGGTTCGATCCCGGTCGTCATCGGCACGCCTGTTCAGGGCGACGGTTACGAATATGAAGATCTGCATGACGGCGACATTTCGGAGATCGACGACTTTGGCGGCTGGTACAACCCCGCCCTGCCGGTGAACACTGCGCCGACGTATACCAAAGGCGCCGATGAATCCTCTCTGAACGATTCTGGCAAAGTCACCATCCCCGGCTGGGCAAAGGGCATCAGCGCCGGGTCGCCGACGGAGACCGATCAAGCCGTGGACTTCAGCGTCAGCAGTGACAACAGCGCGCTCTTCGCCGCGCCGCCGACGATCGGCCCGGACGGTTCGCTCTCCTACACCCCTGCGCCCGGGGCGGTCGGCAGCGCCACTGTGACCGTCCGGCTTCGCGACAGCGGCGGTACGCTTGGCGGCGGCAGCGACACCAGCGCCGCACAGACCTTCACCATCAGCCTCACCGCTCGCCCGCCGCTTGCGATTACCACGAACTTCGCCTCCGCCATGGGCGAGGGCCTGACGCTGGACTTCAGCGCCGACGTCGCGGGCAGCATGACGCCAGGGGTCATGCAGATCGTCAACGTCGCCACGGGGCAATCGGTCACGCCGCAGTCGGTCGCGTACGATTCGGTTCTGCATCGCGCGATCGTCGCGTTTGATCCGAATGCGATGGTGGATGGGAACTATCGGCTGACGATCGCCGCCGGGGCGTTGCCCGGCCTGGCCGCGGCGCACCAGTATGACTTCTTCATTCTTGCCGGCGACGTCAATCGCGATCGCGCAGTCGATTTCCTGGATCTGGCCGCGCTGGCGCAGAATTACAACAGCACCGGCAAGACCTGGGCCCAGGGGGACTTCAATGGTGACGGCAACGTTGATTTCCTGGACTTGGCGCGTCTGGCCCAGCGCTACAACAGCGCCCTGCCCGCGCCGTCCGTCAGCGCCGCCCCGGCCGGGCCTGTCTCGGTCTCCTCCGCGCCGATGCCTTCCCTCGCATCCGTGATCGCGCAACTCAACGCGCCCGCGCCGGTCCTCCCTGTGGTCACCGCCACGAAGGTGAAGCTCGCGCCCGTTGCTAAACCGGTGCCCAAGCCCAAACCTGTGGTCAAACTGGCGCCCAAGGCCGCGCCGATGAAGAAGCCGACGCTGCCAGCGGTCGGTCCGCACGCGATCTTCAGCACGATCAAGATCAGCAAGTCAAAGAAGACCGCTGAGATCTTTGCGTAATCATATGTCCCTTACCGGCCTGTCCAAACGGGCGCGAGCCAGGCGACCGGGTTCTCCGCCTTGGCTTTAGGCGCGTCGCCGCCGCCGGCGTTCCAAACGCGGATGAAGAAGTACTTGCTGGTGGTATCGTGCAGCGTGGTCTTCCACTCCACCGCGTGCGCGGGCGCGGGGGCGTAGGTGTCGACCACCGCGCCGCCGTCTTTGACGATGTCGATCTTCGTGATCTTGTCCTTCGGGTTTCCGGTGTCCGGGTCGTTGATGGAGATGTTGAACTCCAGCGACTCGGGCCGGTCGAGCGTTGATCCCATGATCGCGCTGTTCACGCTGTAGGTGCACTGGATGTTGCCATCCAGCGCCGCGTACGTCCGCCGGTGCTTCATTGCTTCAAGGATCGCGACCTTTGTGCAATCCGTCGCCAGTACGAACGTGCGCGAGGTGTGTTTGGGGATGCCGGTCAGGCCGTGATTGTCGTTGCCGCAGACGGGGGAGACCTTCCATCCCTTGTCCAGCGCGTTGATGAATCCTTCGTAGTGCAGCTTGTCGTTGGAGTTGATCACCTCCAGCATGGTGATGATGTCGGTGACCTGCGCATCGCGGTAGCCCCAGTCGTTGTACTGGTGGGGACCGGGATGATTAAAGCTGGCGACGACGGGCCCGTCGCCGTTGGCCGCGGCGGTCTTGAGCCACTCGTACAGGTAAGGCAGATCGATCTTCGGGGCCATCGCGTTGAGGTAGGTGGCGCTGTTGATGACGTTGAGATGGCCGTTGCCGCCGGGGCCGTTGTTTTCGGAATGCTCGTAGCCGGCGATGGCGACGAACTGCCCGTCGGTCGCGTCAGTGGCGGCTTTGAGGGTGGCGACCCAGCTGGCGTTGGTGGGGCTGGGGGGCTGGAAGGCGCTCTCCTGTGAGTGGTCTGTGGTGATGTAGAAGTCGTAGCCGCTCTTCTTGGCCAGCGCGAAATGGACTGCCGGCGGCCCCTGCACTTTCTGCCAGTCCGGCTTGGCCACCTGGGTCTTGGCGGGGAACTGCGCCCCGTCGGCGTCGACGTAAATCAGCGGGGACTTCTTCTCGCCGGCGTCGGGCTTGGCGTTGACCCATTGCTCGCCGTGGGACCAGGTGAAGGACGTGTGCGCGTGGGTGTTGCCTCGGTAGATGTGGTACGCGGGGGGTGCTTTGCCATCGGCGGCCGCGGGTTTGGGCGCGGCTTGGTCCGGCGCCTGCGCGGCGACGGCTGACGACAAGCAGAAGAGGGCGATGAGGGTGGGGTATCTCATGTGTCTTAAGGTACCACGGTCAGTGTATCTGGACGTCCCTCCTACCGAATGGCGAGCGGACGTGCAAAGGGGGAAATCTTGGCTTTCTTGCCGATAAGCTTGGAAAAGGCGACCCCGGTCAATCCTCGCGGACTACGCGGAAGCCTACGAAGCCGCCGTCGGAGAACCAGCTTCTTCCCTGGGGGCTTTGCGGGTCGGTCTTTTGCCATTTGCGGTTGCTGTAGACTTCGCGGGCGCTGCTGTGGACGTCTTCGGCCTCGTCCAGGTAGGAGGCGCCGGCGACGGCTTCGGTGTTGTCCGGGAGGGTGACCCATTCGGCGACGTTACCCAGCGTGTCGTACAGGCCCCAGGCGTTGGGCTTGAGCTTGGCAACCGGGTGGGTGTGATCATCGGCGTTGTCGGCGAACCAGGCTATTTCCTTAAGCTCGGACTTGGTCGGCTTGAGCGGCGGGCCGCCGGCACGGCAGGCGTATTCCCATTCGGCCTCGGTGGGGAGGCGGTACTTGTGGCCGGTCTTCTTGGAGAGCCATTCGCAATAAACCTTGGCTTCGCGGCAGAACATGCTGCCAGCGGGCGAGCCGTGTTGACCCCATCCGCGGTCGGGCGGGTTGTATGGGGCGCTGGGGCGGCTGCGGATCACGAACTTGTCGCTCTTGAGGGCGTTGCGCTGGGCATCGGGCAGGTCGAGAACCTGCCAGTAAATGTCGTACTCGTCCCATGTGACTTCGGTCTGGCCGATCCACACCGGCTTGATCTCGACTTCCTTGTCCTTCCCGTCCTTGTCCTTCATGGTGATCTTGCCCGCGGGAAGCTTGACGAGCGTGAACTGGACGACGGTTGTGGGGATGGTGATTTTGTCCGTCGTGGTCTGGGGTGGAGTCGTCTGGGGCGGCTTGTCTTCCGCCCGTGCTCCGATCGCGGTAGTCAACACGAGTCCTACCGCCACGCTGAATAATGTCTTCATGGTCGATCCGTTCTCGCGCGCTTCGCGTCAAAAGCAGACGGCGTGCGGCGAGAGAAAATCTCTCCCATGCCGCACGCCGTCGATCCCCTTGATCTTGTGCATGACTGCTAATCCACGGTTAATCCTCGCGCACCACGCGGATGCCGATGTGCGCCCCGTTCGAGAGCCAGCTTTTGCCCTTGGGGTCCTGAGGGTCATCCTTTTGCCAGGCGGAGATGTATTCGGCGTGACTGTCGCAGTTGACGTCTTCGGCTGGATCCTGGAAGGAACCACCGCAGGCGACGCCTGTGCCGTCAGCGCGGACGGCCCATTCGGCGACATTGCCCAGGATATCGAAAAGGCCCCAGGCGTTAGGCTTCATCTTGGCGACCTCGTGGGTCTTGTCGTCGCCGTTAACGTCATACCAGGCGTATTCCTTGAGCGTGCCCTTGTCGACCTTGCCGTCGCCGCCGGCCTTGCACGCGTAGGTCCACTCCGCCTCGGTCGGCAGGCGATACTTGTGGTTGGTGATCTTGGAGAGCCACTTCACGTACTTCTGCGCCTCGGCATAGCAGATGCTGCCGGCGGGGTAACCGGCGTGGCCGAAACCGCGATCGGGCGGGGCGTACGGCTTGCTCGGGCGGTTTTCGGCGTCGAGGCCCTTTTGCACTTCTTCGGGCTTGAGGTCGAGCCGCTGCCAGTAGACGTCGTAGACGTCCCAGGTGACCTCGGTCGTGCCGATCCAGATCGGCTTGATTTCGTATTCCTTATCTTTGACGGTGACCTTGCCTGCGGGCAGTTGCACGAGGTCGAACTTGACGGTGGTGTTGGGGATCGACTCGGTGACGGTCTTGGGTTTATCCTCCGCAAACGTGGCGGCGGATATGCCCAGCGAGGCGACAATCGCCGCCAGGGCGGTTAGCTTGAAACTCTTGCGCATGTTCAGTGGTTTCCTTTCTGGGACGTCGATGAATCTACCGGGATTGGTACGAATTGTTGCCACGATCAGTTTGCTGGTCGCCGCGGGCGGTTGCAAAGGCCCCAGGCCAGCCACGCAGCCCGCCGCCGCGACGGCTCCGGCGCAGACGGCGCCGCTTGCGCGCTTTGAATACTCCCAGATTTACATGGGCGTTCGCACGCGGTTGATCGTCTACGCTAACGATGAAACGGCGGCCGTCAATGCCTGCCGGGCGGCGTTCGCGCGGGTGGGGATGGTGGACAATGCGGCCAGCGATTATCGCAAAGATAGCGAGCTGATGAAGTTGTGCGCGACGGCCGCGACGCGACCGGTGGCGCTGGGGGAAGACCTGCTGACGCTGCTGGTGGAATCGCAAAAGGTGGCGGAGCTTACGGATGGGGCGTTTGACATCACGGTGGGGCCGTACGTGCGGCTTTGGCGGGCGGCACGGAAGGAGAAGCGGCTGCCGGCGGCGGAGGATCTGGCGGCGGCGGGGAAGCTGGTGGGGTGGCGGAAACTGAGCGTCGATCCGCAGGCACGCACGGCGCGGCTGGCGGTGGCGGGGATGAAGCTGGACATGGGGGGTATCGCCAAAGGGTATGCGGGGGATTGCGCGATCGCGACGCTGCGCGAGCATGGGATAAAGTCTGCGCTGTTCGAGGCGGGGGGGGATATTGTGATGTCGGACGCGCCGCCGGGGGAGGCGGGGTGGAAGGTGGAGTTGGTGGACGCGGGGGGAGACATGCCCAAAACCGTGACGCTGCACAACTGCGCGGTTTCGACGTCGGGGGATACCGAGCAGTTTGTGGAGATCGACGGAAAGCATTACTCGCATGTGGTGGACTCGCACACGGGAATTGGATTGACGACGCGGGCGATGGCGACCGTCGTTGCGCCGAAGGGGATCTGGTCGGATGCGTTGTCGAAGCCGGCGGCGATGCTTTCGAAGGAGCAGTTAGACGCGTTGTTGAAACATTATCCCGGCGCCCGCGCGTATACCCGCGTGCTTCACTGAATGGGGTGGTGGCGCGAGGTCATTAGATCGGTCGCGCAGTGGCAGACGTCGCGCGTGCAGGTGACGGGGCCGGTGGGAAGGCGGAGGTGTTCGTCGTCGATGTGGCCGATCTTGCCGCCCTGCCGGCAGAGGCCGCGAAAGAGGTTGCCTGAGAAATCGATGGCGAGGAGCTCGACGCCGGCTTGGCATTCCCAGCCTTTGAAATGGTTTTGGTTGGCGACGATCAGGTCGGCGGGTTTGCGGGTCTCGGTATAGCCGTCGTCGTAGGTGATGCGCATGAGGCCGCGCGATTCGGCGATGGGGCGGGTGCGGTGGATGGGGAAGGTTGTCGGGCTGATCGCGTCGCGCTGCGACGCGGTGTAGGCGTACGGCGTCGATCCAAAACCGATTAGCAGCGGCTTGAGTGTTAGCGTTACGTCGGGACATTCGTCGGCGATTTTTGCGGCATTCGCGAGGCATTCATCAAATCGCTGCAGGTGCATTGTGACGTTGACGTGGGTGCGGATGGTGGTGGCCAAGTGGCGGGCGACTTCGATGAAATGGTTCAGGTCTACGAACTCGATGTGGTGCGTGAGGACGGCTTGATCGAGGTGTGGCAACGCCTCTACCCACCAGCGGAGCGTCCGGCTGGCATTGGAGATGACGCCGACCTTGCAGTTGCGCTCGTGAAGGTGGCGGATGAGGGGGAGGAAGTGGGGGTAGACCGTGGGTTCACCGCCACTGAATTGAAACAGCAGTTCCCTTCCAAGCCCATTGTAATGTTGAATGAGGCGATCGCAGAATGCGAGCACGCGATCCGGGTCTGGCCACGCGACCGAGCCATCATGGAGGCGCGGCGGGCAATAGGAGCAGGCGTAATTGCAGGCGTTTCCTAGCGTCCAATCCACAAGCGTGATCCGCGCCAGCTCGGCGCGGTCGTGCTCCATGCGCAGGGGGGATGGATGTTGTCGCGGTGGCGAGTGGCATGGAATTGGATCAACTGTTGTCGGACGGGGCGGCGGTGGCGACGGAGCCGAAGTCGGATCCGCTGGAGACGTCGCTGGACTGGTAGGTCGATCGACCGCCGGTATCGCTGATCTCCTGGGTACTGGCGCCGGCGGCGATGTCGGGGAGGGAGTCACTTTGCCTCCAATTGGGGTTGGAATCGATGGCGTCGGTGAGGGTGGCGAGTTGCGTGGGCGTGAGATCGCCGATCTGCATATTTGGATCGAGCCCGGTCTGATTTGCGAGCTGCTGCGCGTAGGCTTGCGGATCGCTGTAGCCGGGCGGCAGGTGCCGGCCGACGGCATGGGCGAGGGTGTATTGGGCGTAGCTGGAACTGCTGAAGTGCGGATAGACGGACCAGGGGTGGTAGTACGATCGGCCGCCGCCGATGCGAACCTGTGGACCGACGCCGGCGGTGGTCGAGCGCCAGGGGCCGGAGGTAGTACGACGGCCACCGAAGACGTTTCCGAACCAGCCGGAAAGACAGCCCTGATTTTGCGAGAGATCCTGGTAGGCGGGCGCCCCGCCGGGCGTGGCGGCGAGGTGCGCGTTCATGAAGTTCCGTTCGATCTGCTGCGCTTCCAAGACGCTGGCAGCGCGACGGACCTGGGCGGCGGCGTTTTGGGCGTCGCGCTCGGCCTGGAAATCGGCGGCATTGTGGTAGCGATCCGCGGCGCGCTCGAGGCGCTCGGCGATCTCCTCGATGGAATCTGGCATGGCTTCACGCAAAAAGGGTGTCACGTTTGCGGGCAAGACGCACGGTGCTGAAAGGAGGCGGAGCGACGGGGCGCGTGGGGGGCGCGGGTTTGGTCGGCTTGGTGGGCTTCGACGGTTTTGCGGGGTGGGTTGGGGCTACGGTTGTGGTGGGCGCGGGTTCGGGCGCGCCGGCGAAGGCGGCGGCCAATGCTTCGGAGAACGAGGCGCTGGGGACGGGGGCGGCACCGGTGAAGGAGGTGTTGTAGGTTTGCGCTAGAAGCGCAAGGTCGAGGAAATCGACGGCGCCGTCGAAATTGAAGTCGCCGTTGGCGACGCCTTTGCCGCCGGGAGTGTTGTAGCTTTGCGCGAGGAGCGCGAGGTCAAGGAAGTCGGTCTTGTCATCGGCGTTGGCGTCGCCTTGATACGGGACGTGCACGGTGAACGTTCCGACCGCGCCGCTGGCGGCGGAGTTGTTGGCGGCGTCTTTGACCTGGGCGGCGTTGAGCGTGATCGTGTAGGTGCCGTCGTCGTGGTAGTCCCATGCGCCACCGGGCGGGGTGATGCGGTAGGTGGCGTAGCGGAAGGCGCCGCCGAGGCTTGGGGTGGAGGAGATGAACTGGGCGGGCTGGGAGAAACCGGCGGGGCCGGTGACGGTGATGTCGCTGCCATCGAGCGTGGTGGTTGGCAGGCCGCGGTTGTCCTGGTAGGCGATGGTGAAGTCGTAGGTGGTGCCGGTCGGGACGAGTACCGGCGGGGCGGCGGCAATGGTGCGCGTGGGGGCGGTGGTGTCGGCTTGGCCTACGGCAATTCGATATGTGCCGATGGTGGTGCCGATGGGGAGGAGGTTGCCCGCGGCGTCCTTAACGGCGGCGGTGGACGCGACGGTGAGCGTGACGACGCCATTGCTCAGGTTGCTTCCGACTGGGACCGCATAGGTCGCTTCGATCTGTCCGCTGCTTAGGACGGTGGTGCTCTTGGGGCTGCCCGTCGTACCGAAGAATCCACCGCCATTGAAGGCGACGAGCGCATTTTGCCGGATCGAGGCGGCGTCGAGGTCCTGGTCGTCACCGTAGATGACGGAAAAGTTGTAGGCGTTGGACGTCGTGGTAGCGTCGATGGTGTCGATTTTGGCCGTCGGCGCAACGGTGTCGGTGTAGTTGCGAACGGTCAGGCTGTAGTTCGTCGGCGGCTGGCCCTTCGTAAGCTGCACGAGAATGTAATAGGTGCCGGCGGGAAGGACCTTGGCGAACGAGCGATCGGCGGTGGTGGCGGCGTTGGTGCCGGTGATCTGTTCGCTGCCGCCGCTGAAGACGTCATCGCCGTTCAGATCCTGCATGAGGAAGATCTCGGCCTGCGCAGAGAGGCCGGAGAGCGTCGCGGTGAACGCGCTCTGCTGGGTCACGGTGAACTTGTAGAAATCGAAGTTGTCGTCGATCGAGATATTCCCGGCGAGCTGGCGCGTGGTGGGCGGTATGAGGGTGCCCGTGTCGCGGGCGGCCTGGAAGGAGAAGGTGTCGATGTCGAAATCGGTGTTGGGGGCGATCGCGCCGGCGGGCGTGATGTTGTTGTTGACGTCCTTCACCTGATTGGCGTTGAGCAGGAATTGCAAGGACGCCAGCGGCGGCTTGCTGTCGGGAAGCGTGACGCGATAGGTGGCGAGCTTGGCGTAACCGTCGCCGGTGCGATCGAGTGAGAGCAATTCAGCGGCGAGCTTGAACCCTTCAGGGGTTTGCACGGAGACGTCGCCGCCGTCGAGCGTGGAGGCGTTGACGGAGATGTCGTCCTGGTAGCGAACGGTAAAGGTGAGGAGGTTGCCGGAAAGGTCAGCCTGGTAGAGCGTGGCCGCGGGGGCGGTGGTATCGGTCGCGACTGAGGCGCGGTAGGCGGCGACGATCGGGGCGGTCTGGAGGAAGACAGATTTCAGATCGGCGGCGTTAGGATCGCCCGCAGGTTTGCCGATCGGCTGGCCCTGGTAGCTGATCGTGGGCGTGGAGAAGTACGGCAGGGTGAGCCCCTGGTACGACATGATATCGCCGTACTCGACGCCGTTGTTGCCGGTAAAGTGGTAGCCGAAGGCGTAGGGATACGCGACGTCGGGCGTGGGGTCGACGTTGTTGTCGCGCTCGTGACCGGCGCCCATGTTGTGGCCCATCTCGTGGGCCATGACGAAGCTGCCCGGGCCGATGGCGTCGGCGCTGATGACGGAGAAGGCCTCGGTCTGCCGGTTGAAGGCGTTGGGATCGACGAGGAGATTCGCCAGGCCGCCTCTGAAGCTGGGGGTGGAGATGAGCGAGACGAGGTCCGCGCCGTAGGTGTTGCGAAGAGCGTGAACGCCATCCATGAAACCGTCGTTGGTCCCCTGGAGGCGATTCAGGTCGGTTCCGATGTCGCCGTTGTCGTTGGAGTAGGCGATCTGCTCGGTGTGAACGAGGCGGAGGACGACGTTGTCGTTGGTGTTGTAGTGGACCTGATTCGCCGAATCGATCGACTGACGGATGAGCTTCTGAATGGCTGAATCGGAGATGTTGCCCAGAAACGTCTTGGCGTCGGCATCGTAGACGACCATGACGTCGATCACGGTCGCGGCGAAGAGGGTACGGGTTTCGAGGGGTTCAAAACGGGTCGGGCGCGCGGGAATCTGGGCGCGTTTTTTGGCCGGGAACTTGGGCACGATCGCTCCTCCTGAAATACTTCGCCTGCCGTAGCGTTATGAGGATATCGGAGGGCGGGATCGGGAACAACAAAAGAATGCCCGGACAATGGGTTTGTCTCAGGCGAGCGCGCGGCGTATCCTGCTGGATTACTACTGCGCAGAGGTGAACCATGGGCCGTATGCCGTTGATTTGCGTCGTCCTAACGCTCGGACTACTCGCGCCGGCGTCGTCGCGGGGGGAGGTCGCGGATCGGGTGGCCGAACTGACGGCGCAGGTGGCGAAGCTCACGGCGGAGATCGAGACGCTGAAGGAGGAGAATGCGGCGCTAAAGCAGAAGCTGGCGGAGAAGGAGAAAAACGGGACCGGAAAGCCGGAGACCGCGCCGAGCTTCGCCCTGGGCGAGACGGCGAAGCTGGGAGCGTATCAGTACCGCACGCCCGAAGGGTGGACCTATCAGGGCGTGAAAAACAACACGCTGGGGGCTTTGTACCGATCGCCCGATAAGGCAGGCGTGATCCTCGTGGTCGTCAGGCCCAGGGGCGCGGCGCCAATGGAGGTGCAGGCGAAGTACGGGCAGAACATCGTCCAGAAATTGAAAGAGGATTTTCTGAAGGCGAAGACCGAGGTGGTCGAGCCGCCAGCCGTCATCCCGGACCCGCGCTTTTACCTGAAGGTGCACGAACGGATCAAGGTGAAGGAAAAAGTGGCGGATCAGTCGCACATCTACCTGATGCCGGGAAAAGACATGATCGAGCTGTCGGTCATCACGACGGCCGAGGCCAGCGACCAAGTGGCGGCGACGCAGAAGCTGGCGGAAGAAGTACTGATGAGTTTCGCACCGGCCGGGAAATAGGCAGCGAGTGCCGTAGGGTGGGTTTTGCCCACCAAGGTTACGGCTGGGTAGCGGGCGTGATTTTCGCGGCAGCGCCCCGCCCGCCCGCGGCCCGCTCCAGTTTCACCCGCGCGACCGCCGCCTTTTCTCTCAGTTCAACCCATTTGAATCGCGACGATTGCAAACTGTCCTGCGCCAGGAGCAGCGTCGCCAGGTCTGACTCCCCGGCCTTGTACGCGGCTTCGGCCTGCTCGCGCTGTTGCTCCAGGAGCGGAAGCAACTCGTCCCCAATCCGGGCGACGGCGGCGCGGGCGCTGATGAGGGCGGCATAAGCCCTTCGCACCTCTTCAATCACCAGCCGCTGCGTGGCGAGAAGCTGATGCGCAGCGTCGATGCGGGCCGCCTGCGCCTTGTCCCGCTTGGCGCCGCCGTTGTCGAAGATGGGCAGCGGCGCGGTGATCGACGGGCCCACCTGCCAGTCCGGATCGCGCTGGCTCATCAGGCCGATATCGGTGGGCTCGAAGATTGACCACCGAGCCAGCTCCGCCTCGGTTCCCAGCGCGGCGAGTTCCCAGCGCCGCGATTCGAGCTCGGGACGATGCGCCAGCGAGGCGGCGATCCAATCCGGCTCGCTGCCAACCACCGCGGTGGGAAGCAGCGAGCGATCGAGCACCCAGTCGATCTGACCGGACGGCCGGCCAATGACGCGGGCGAGTGCAAGACGCTGATCCGTGCGCTCGGCGGCCTTGTCGGCGGTATCGGCGTCAAGCTGGATTCGCTGCGCCTGCAATGTCGTGACGTCGAGGCGCGTCCCTTCGCCCGCGGCGAGACGACTCCGCGCCGTCTGCAACAGCCGATCAAGAAGCTGCCGGCGAGCGGCGAGAATCTCCAGTTCCTCATCGACGACGGCGGCGGCGAGATAACGCTCCTGAGCTTCGGAGATGAGATCGGCGGCTTGCTTGAGCGCATCAGCACTGGCCGCGCGCAGGCGGGCGTCCGCAACCGCGATCTTGCCCCCGCGGCGGAGGAGCGACAAAAGATCCTGCGCGATGGAGGCTTCCAGCGCCGGCTTGCCGCCGCCGTCGATGAAGCGAATCGTGAAGGCGAGGATCGGATTGGGCAACAGGCGCTCCTGCCGCGCATCAGCCTCGGCCAGGCGGACTTTCCATAGCACCGATTGAAGCTCCGGACTGTTGCGGATGACCAACTCCGTGGCCTGTGCGAGCGTAAGCAATGATTCGTCGCCCACCGCGGGCGCATCGATCGCCTGGCTGACGGTGCGCCATTCGATGGCGGTCTCGATCAGCGCAGCGCGAGAGATCCCACCCGCCGTGTCGATGGGCGGCATGGGTCGGCAACCGATGACGACAAGACACAACAATCCCGGTACGAATGCATGGATCAATTTCCAGTGTCGGCTCACGTGGTCGGCTCCTCGGTTTCAGCGGCGGGATCATAGTAGCGACCGCCGGATGAAGCGAGGATGAAGGCGGGAGTTGAACCACGACGCCGGCGAAGGGGAACCAAGATCGGAAAAAGTATCCGCGAGTTCACGCAAATCCACGCGATCGAATTCAATTCTCCCTATTCGCGCTCATTCGCGTGAATTCGCGGATCCTCTACTTCTTCTTTGGCGGATCAAGATCAGGAAGCGCGCTCTTGGCAAAGTCCCCCCAGCGTCGCTCCAGCTCCTCAATCGGCGGCTTGCCCGCATGAACGAAAAGCGCATAGCGGAGACGGAGCGGTTTGCCCGGTTCGACCATGCGATCGGCGGCGTGCGTGAGGCTCGCGCCCATCCAGCCGTCGCTCCGGACGTGAAAGACGGTGGGGTGATTGGGATTGGCGGGATGGTCCATCAGCGTGATCCCTTCGATGACGTTGTCGCGAATCGGCCCCGAGTAGTCGCACCATTTTGCAGGTTGCCAGAAGATCTCCTTCTCACCCGATTTGCCGGCGGAATTGCGGATCTCCCCGCCGCCGTCGTTGACGCCGATCGTCTTGGCCATGCGGACGCCGACGAGGCCGAATGGCGTCTTCCCCAGCGTGACCGGCTGATCCTTCGGCGCCTCAAGCTGAAGGTCGAGGTAAAGGAGGAATTCGTCTTTGGGCAGGAGCTGAATCGTCGTTCGGCGACGTTCGATCATCAGCGGTTTGTTGTTATTGCCCTCATCGATCCAGACGTTGGTGGCGGTGACCCAGCTCATCTCGCCACGGTCTTCGTAGTTTTCGATCCGTTGCGTGACGATTCGTCCCTTGCCGCGGTCGTCCCAGAACGAAACGCCGTTCACATTCTGATGGCTGATCCAGACTGAGTTGTGATGCGAGTGGGACTGCGGATCGTGGGGATGGCCCATGCGCGTAAGGCTTCGCCCGGCCGGCCCAATGACCGGAAAGACGAACGGCCGCCGCAGCGCGGAGCCAAAGTGATAGCGGGCGATCTCAGTGTCGTCGCGGACGAAGACCGCCTGATCGTCAGCCTGGGGAATTACCTGCAGCCGCGGAATGGGCTTGGGATCGGCAGCGGAGGCTCCGCCACAGAGCACACAGAGAACGCAGAGAATGACGGCGGCGCGAGGAACGAACTGATTCTCTTCTTTATCGGTCATCATCTGCGTTCCTTCTATGGCAATTGCACTTCCTTCCTCTCCGTGTCCTCAGTGTCCTCCGTGGCGGAGCATTCATATTTTCGGCTCCCACCCCGGCCGATACTCCCGAGCCCAAAGCTTGGCCGCCTCCGCATCGTCCTTAATCCGCTTCGTCGCCGTATCCATGTGGATCGTGCGCCCCGTGCGCTGCGAGATATTCGCCAGATGGCAAAGCAGCACGCTGGCATACCCCTCGGCGATCGGCGCATTGAGCTTCGACTGGTCATTCGCCCTCGCCGCATCGAGAAAGTTCTGCATGTGCGGCGCATCGGCGGCGGTTCCCGTGACCTTGGCAATCTCCTTATTTTTGAGGTCGTAGATCGCGTAGTTGCCCCCGTCGATCACGAGGCTGCCCTTGTCGCCATAGAATGCCGCGCCGAAGCCGCTGTTATTGCTCTCCATCCCGCGCGGGCTGCAGCTTCGCCCTTCCCACTGGATCACCTTGTCGCCGAAATCGAACGTGACGAACTGCGTATCCGGCGTCTGCCAGTCGTCATCAAAGTAATACCGCCCGCCCGCGCTGGTGACATTCGCCGGGCAATCGACGTCCAATCCCCAGCGGCAAATGTCGAGCGAATGGATGCCATTGTTCCCGCACTCGCCGGTGCCCCAGTCCCAGAACCAGTGCCAGTTATAAGGCACGTAATTGTCATGATACTCGCGCTCCGGCGCAGGCCCCTGCCAGAGCGTCCAATCCAAGCCAGCCGGAACGGGCACGGCCTTGCCTTTGCCGATCGTGGGCCGGTTGTTGGTGTACCAGCCGCGCGAGAAGCGCACCGTCCCGATGACGCCTTCGCGCAGCTTGGCAATCGCCTCAATATTCTTCGGATAAGACCGCCGCTGCGACCCGTGCTGGCAAACGCGATCGAACTTCTTCTGCGCCGCGACGAGCAGCTCACCCTCGTGCGGATTGTGGCAACAGGGCTTCTCGACATAAACGTGCTTCCCCGCCGTAAGACCAAGGATCGCCGC